>NZ_JBNLYE010000046.1:0-23992 GCF_050172095.1 Bacillus sp. GMs2/2 | reverse complement strand
TCAAGAATATAGCATTTTTAGTTTATATTATTTTTTTAATGAATTTCACTAAATGAAAATAGTAAACGCTTTTAGGAGGAATTGTAACATGCAAGGAAAAGTAAAATGGTTTAACAACGAAAAAGGTTTTGGATTTATCGAAATGGAAGGCGCTGACGATGTATTCGTACATTTCTCTGCTATTCAAGGAGACGGCTACAAAGCTTTAGAAGAAGGTCAAGAAGTATCTTTCGACATTACTGAAGGTAACCGCGGACCTCAAGCTGCTAACGTAGTAAAACTTTAATCCAACATATAACAGGAGGTTGCCTTACTTGGTAACCTCCTTTGTTATTCCTTTGTATATTTCCGTTTTACAGAGCAAAAACTATGTGAAATGCGCACTATACAAAGGAGGAATTATTAATGGGATCAGAAGTAAATGATTTTGAAGAAGTGAAATTCCGTGTAGAAACAGCACAAAAAATGGTAGGATCAGCAACAATTTCAATGGATCCAGATACATTAGAGCATGCTACTACTGCTGTAGAAGCAGCTCGCTCTCAGCTTGAAATTATGAAATCTGTTGCAACTGATTTAGATGAGCCATTTTTAATGAATGAGGAAAAGAAATTAAATAAATGTGAGCATCAACTAAACGAAGCAAGACACTAAAAAACATCCAGAGAATTTTCTCTGGATGTTTTTTCATGACAACCGTTCTCCATACTTTTTCAATGTTTCTCCAACTGTACATTGCCGTATACAAAATGAATGGGCATAATATTTACTATTTGTCTTTCGATTATGTTCTCGCAAGAAACATCCTTCACAATACGTTTCTAATAAGTCATTTACCTCTGTAATGAGTTGCTTTTTATCCACCTTTGCACCTCTCTATTCAGTTATTTCTTTATGACTATCAATAACTGTCCCTTCCAATGCTTGCGTAGCTAATTGATGTGCTTCTTTATTTTGTTTTCTAGATATTGGTTCACATATAAGTTTTAATTTCATTTGCTTCGCCTTTTGTTCAATTTGATCTAAATAATGGTTTAAATGCTCATCATAACAAGGCCATTCTCCGGCTAATTGCTGCAGTACAACTTGAGAATCACCGTGAAGTGTAACTGCTTCATACTTAATCCCTAATTCCTCGAGTATATTCATACCGTATAGTAACGATGCATATTCCGCTTCATTATTATCATATATACCTTCTATATATGCATTGCGGCGAATCCGGTAGTTTGTATTTCCTTTTTTATAATACACACATATACCAACGCCAGCTTCTTTCGTTTGCACATCATACCCCCCATCAAAATAAACGAGTATTTCTTGGGGCTCTTCCTCTACTTGCTTACTTAACTTTTTCATCTCTTTTAATGACCATTCCGCGTCCATTTCATCATAAAATGAAAATTCTTTTACTCTTCCTGTTTTCTCAAAATCCTCTGCAAATTGAAGTACTTCTTCTATGTTCATATACTCTGTCGTTAATTCCGTCTGCAATCCGCGCTTTGTTTTATACAACCAATGAATTTTATATTTCATACTTCATTCCCCTTATGTAAGACTTCTTATTTATCCGGCTAATTGAAGCCTCACTTTATTTTATTATATTTTATCAAGAGTCAAAGAATTATATTCAATATAATCACATACAAAAAGAGCCATCCTATATAAGGAATGGCTCTTTCATCTATTACATAAATCTTTCAAATTGTACTCGCTTATTAATCCAGTACATTACAGGCATACCGATCGCCATTACTACGAATTCACCTGCTGCACATGTTAACCAAGTCCACATAAATGGTAGATCAAATGCAAGATGAAGTTCAATTGCAATCATAAACATTGTAATCGTAAAGATAACTGTATTAAAAATCATACGAGCCCAAACACCTTTAATAAATCGCATAGAAATAATCGTTGCAACTAATGCAAGAATAGATTGACCTACTCCAAATACTAAATCATAAGCGATCATAGGTGAGAAAAAGAGATTCGTTAAAAATACACCTAATACAATTCCGTAAATTGCTTTCTTGTTAAATACAACGAGATGATTAAACATCTCTGAAATACGAAACTGTACATTCGTAAAGCCAAATGGCTGAATAAGCATAGAAACAGCAATATATAATGCCGCTAAAATACCATTACCGACTAATGTTCTAATATTCATGACAAAATCTCCTTAGTTTTTTTACGTGGGATGGTTTCGAACCACGTTATTCGTTTTTAAGCAACAAGATTATATTTTACGTGGTAGCCCCTCTTTCGTCAATAGATTCCTATCGTGAACTACCTTTTTTCTTTTAGACAACGTATAATGAAACATATGAAAGATTTAGGAGGTTTCACTTCATGACAGCAACAATTCAAAATGAAAAAGTGATCGTTTCCATTTCTGACAAAGGTGCAGAATTACAGAGCGTTCGCTTAAAAGAAGACAACATAGAATATTTATGGCAAGGTGATTCTGCTTATTGGGGACGCCGTGCACCAATTTTGTTCCCAATTGTCGGTCGATTAGTAGATAATACATACTACGTAGACGGTAAACCATATTCATTAACACAACACGGTTTCGCTCGTGATCTTACTTTTTCTGTGAAAGAACAAAGCGAAACAAAGATCACTTATATCGTTACTAGTAATGAAGAAACATTAAAAAAATACCCATACGAATTCGAATTACTCGTTTCTTATGAGCTAGATGGACAAAGTGTTCATGTAACATATGAAGTAAACAATCCTACTTCTAAAGAAATGTTCTTCTCAATCGGAGCACATCCTGGATTCAACTTCCCTTTATTGGACGGTGAATCATTTACAGATTATCACTTATCGTTTAATGGTTCGGAACGCTTAGAAACAAGCGTATTAGAAGGACCTTATCTTTCAAACAAAAAGCAATTAATCGCTGAAAATACGACTGAATTGCCACTTACATACGATTTATTCAAAAATGATGCACTTATTTTTGAACATATGAATACGAATGAAATTTCGATTCGTTCTCATAAACATAATAAATTTGTAAAAGTAGAATTTGATGGATTTCCATTTGTCGGCGTATGGACACCAGGGGATAACGCACCTTTCTTATGTATTGAACCTTGGTATGGAATCGCTGATGAAGTAAATCCAGCAAAAGATTTCAAGGACAAAAAGGGAATTCAATCTTTACAAGCGAATGAAACATTTACATGTCGTTACAGCATCACAATCGGATAACTACTCTATCCCCTACTTCAAAAAAATATTTAAGTAGGGGATAATCTTATAATTTGGAGGTTTCTCATTTTGATTGAAGTATATATTGATGGTGCATCAAAAGGAAATCCTGGTCCTTCTGGTGCAGGAGTGTTTATTAAAGGCGTTCAGCCGCCTGTACAATTATCAGTACCACTTGGAACAATGTCCAATCATGAAGCAGAGTACCGCGCTTTACTTCTAGCATTAAAATATTGCATTGAGCATAATTATAGCACTGTCTCTTTTCGTACAGATTCGCAGCTTGTTGAGCGGGCTGTTGAAAAGGAATACGCAAAAAATAAAATATTTGCACCTCTTTTAGATGAAGCACTACAGTACATAAAAAACTTCGATCTCTTTTTTATTAAGTGGATTCCAAGTAGTCAAAATAAAGTAGCTGATGAATTAGCTAGAAAAGCTATCTTACAAAATTAACGGGGGTATGAGTGTGAAAAAAGAGTGGATTGCTCCTCTTGCTTTATTATTTGTCTCTTTTATTTGGGGAGCTACGTTTGTTGTCGTTCAAAACGCTATGTCTTTCGTTGGTCCATTTACGTTTAATGGTATTCGCTTTTTATTCGCTGGAATTATTTTATTATTCGTTCAAATTATTTTTTCACAGAAAACTTCAAAACAAGAATTAAAACATAGTAGTTTAGCTGGATTAATGGTTGGGTTCTTCTTATTTGTCGGCTATTTATTACAAACATTTGGCTTACTTTATACAACTTCTTCAAAAGCAGGTTTCTTAACTGGGCTAAGCATTGTTATGGTCCCAATCTTATCCTTTATCTTTTTAAAACAAAAAGCCACCATTTTCATCGTACTTGGCATTGCTGTAGCTACAACAGGTTTGTACTTATTAACAGCTGCTGATTCTTTCCAATTAAATATAGGAGATATACTTGTTCTCGGTTGTGCAGTCGCTTTCGCTGCCCATATTCTTATTAACGGCTTCTTTTCTAAAAAAATATCACCTTTATTATTAAGCACATCTCAAGTATTAGCTGTTGGTATATTTTCTTCTATTTGCGCTTTCTTGTTTGAAGATTGGAAAAAGTTATTTTCAGTATCACTATGGACGAATCAATCCTTTTTATTCGCACTCTTTCTAACTGCCCTGTTTGCAACATCTATTGCTTTTTTCATTCAAACATCGGCACAAAAACACACTTCTCCAACGAGAGTAGCAATTATTTTCGCAATGGAGCCCGTTTTTGCTGCATTAACAGGCGTTCTCGTTGCAAATGAACAACTTTCTATTTCTGCTATTATCGGATGTCTATGTATTTTTCTAGGCATGATTTTTGTTGAATTACCTTCCAAAACAAAAAAAGAAGCGCAGGCTGCGTGAAGTTACGCTTGTAACTTCCGCATAAAAGCCTTAGCGCTTTTTTTATCTGTAATTTCTTCCTCTTTCAATCGTTCTAATAACGCAACGAAATAACTACCATCAAACTGCAATTGATGTTTAATTGTCGCTTCTATTGCTGCGTTCACAATCCCATCAGACGCACCAGTATATCCTTGTCCAAACATAATAAACCCTTGTGCTTCCTCTGATAATTTAAATCCTTTCGTATGTAAGAATGAAAGATAATCTTCTACTGTTTGCATGTTATTCCCACCTACTCAAAAATTCTCCATCTCCTATCATACATGTTTTTACACGCTATGAGAATGAAATTTCTTTGACAACTTTGTAAATCAATCTTCTACTTCTCTTACAATAGAGGATTTCCTAACAATCTGAAGGAATATGTACAGTGGAACTTATTTCATATTAAAGGGGAGACACGATGAAACAAGCACTATTAATTATCGACGCTCAACAAGAATTAATTGATGGAAATGAGCAAGAAAATGAAGTTTTCCGTAAAACCGAGCTATTATCTACACTAAATATAGCCCTGCAGAAAGCAATAGATTCAAATGCTCTTATTGTTTTTGTAAGAGATATCGATGTTGCTTCAGGTAGTGGCGAAGGATTTGAAGTACATAATCAAATTCAAGTACCCCAGTCTGCAATCTTTATTAATAAAGCAGCAACCAATTCATTCTACGGTACTTCTTTACTTGAACTTTTAAAAGAAGAAAACATTAATCATATTGTTATAGGTGGATGTAAAACAGAACATTGCATTGACACTGCCGTTAGGACAGCAACTGTACAAGGATTTGACGTTACATTAATTAAAAACGGTCATTCAACAACTGATTCTAACGTATTGTCTGCAGAACAAATTATTGGTCATCACAATAAAACTTTACACGGTCATTATAACGTTGATCATTTTTCTATGGTGCGAGATATTGAGGAAGACCTCTTTCAGCCAACTCATGACCAATATCGTGATTAAATTGGCTCAAAAAAGAATCCTTCATTTAAAAGGATTCTTTTTTATCCAAAAATTTGCGCTGCAATACTATATAGTTCACTATTTCTTTTTAATAACCGATTACTATTTTTCATCATAATTGGTGGTATATTCACTTTTTTAAAACCAGCAATCTCTAATTCTTTCATGAAATCGTTCTTTCCTTCTAGTACATCAATTCTTAATTTACCATTATGCCCTCTTGCTAAATCATGTACTATTCTCATTGCCATCTCATCATTTTTAGCAACAACCGGCCCTATTATCTTATTTTCTGGTGTTTGTATGCTTAAACCGTAACCTAATACATTTTGTTCCTTGTCCCTTACAACGATACACTGTTCACTTTGCATAATTCTTTTCTTTAAAAACTCTTTTCTATTTGTTCCAAACGCATATTCATCTATTTTTATTATTTTTTCTAAATCACCCTCTTCATAATTCATCACATAATCTTCATTTCTTACACAATAATCTTTCGCATTGTATGAGTTACATATGTATTTAGAAACATAACTTACTGCCCTAAATCCTAACTTTTCATATAAAGGTTTCCCTTCATCCGTAGCAATCAGCATAATTGGAGTATGAGCTGATACGCTTTTAACGCACGCTTCCGTTATTATCTTTCCAATCCCTCTCCCCTTATAATCTGGATGTACAATCACCATTCCGATAGACGCTAATTTCTCCCCATATAATATTATTGCCGCGCTAGCAATTAGTTCCTCTCTCTCATTCCAAACACCGTATACAATCCCTGCGTTAAAAATAGTCTCAATTTCTTCTCTGTTATAATCCCACCCAATATAAGAAGATAATGATACAATATTCCCTGTTTTTGCTTCCCTAAGACGCTCCACTCTAATTTCCAATTCAATCATACTCCATCCCCTTATCTAGACATTTAAATCATTATTATCAAATCAACTTGTACATGTTTCCATTTATTTATCACACACATATCCTATTTTGACCAAGACTATATTGGAAATGAGGTGACAACATGCCCATTACGAATCGATTTTCTACCACCACTAACGGCGCACTCGCTATTACAGGTAATACTTTAGGATTAAGTAAAATT
Source organism: Bacillus sp. GMs2/2 (assembly GCF_050172095.1). Taxonomy (NCBI): domain Bacteria; kingdom Bacillati; phylum Bacillota; class Bacilli; order Caryophanales; family Bacillaceae; genus Bacillus; species Bacillus sp. GMs2/2. The sequence goes on along the minus strand of NZ_JBNLYE010000046.1, from coordinate 17,278 downwards.
AGTAATCAAAACCGTGCTGGTACAATCGGGGCAATTGGTGCGTTTATAACTACGAATACCGCTTTACAAGTACCTACTTTTCCCGCAGGTACAACGTTAACCTATACACAAAATAGTTCTACCGCTATTTTAAATATCCCTGCTGGTAGCACTATTCTTTACGCAGAACTCGTTTGGGGAGGAAACTATTTATCTCGTGATCAAAACATTACGAGTGTTCTAGGTAATCCCGTTTCATTTACAACACCCGTTTCAACATACTCAATTACTCCTTCAGCTGTTACAGCTTCAAATCAAACGTTCGTTTCAAACTCTATTACATTTGGCTTTTATACTCGTTCAGCAGACGTAACAACTCTTATTCAAGCTGGCGGTTCTGGTTCTTATACTACAGGAGCTGTCCCTGGACTTGTTGATCCTTTAGATGCTTCAAATGGATCCATTAACTCGGCCGGATGGACACTCATTGTCGCTTATCAAAACGGGACATTACCTGCAAGAAATTTAACTATTTACGTAGCTGGTAACCGTGTTTCTGCTGATACTGGTAGTGCAGATGTAGCTGTTTCAGGATTTTTAACACCTTCAGGAGGACCAGTAAGCGGGAGATTATTTTTAAGCTCCACTGAAGGAGATGCAGATTTAATCGGGGATCAAGCTTTATTTGGGCCAAATTTCAGTTCATTAAATGCCTTATCTGGGCCAAATAATGCTGTAAATAACTTCTTCGGTTCTCAAATTAATAATGCCGCTGGAAACTTAGATACAACTGGGACATTTGGAACGCGAAATCAAAGTGCTTCTACAGGCACAAACATCTCAGCAGGAAGACAGGGCTGGGATATTACTTCTATTGATATTTCTCCTTATTTAACAAACTCACAAGTGTCCGCCGCAATCCGTTTAACTACTAACGGAGATGCGTATATGTTAAATACAGTCGGTTTACAAATCAACATAAATTCACCTACTATACAAGCAACGAAAAGCGTGAATAAAAGTGTTGCTGCAATTGGAGATATTCTCACTTATACAGTTACGATCCCTAATACCGGGCTTCTTCCTGCCAATAACGCTATTTTTATAGATAGTCTCCCTAACGGTACTTCTTTTATACCCGGCACTGTAACAGTAGATAACGTACCACAAACAAATGCTAATCCTGCGGCTGGTATATCTCTTGGAACAATCAATAATGGTGCTTCTCGTACAGTAACTTTCCAAGCTACCGTCGTTTCTCTTCCAAGTCAAAATCCTATCTCTAACACTGCTAATATTACATTTCAATATACACCAATCGCTGGAGGAACAACCTTTAACGGCCTTGCAACAAGCAATTCTGCTGGAACACAAATTAATCTGGCAGATATTAATGGAACAAAATCAGTTAACAAACTTTTTACCGATATTGTTGAAACATTAACTTACAGTATTGCCTTAGCTAATATAGGAAATATCGCTGCAACGAACGTTATATATACGGATCCGATTCCTAGCGGAACTACTTTCATTCCAGGTAGTGTAACTGTTAACGGAGTTACTCAAGCTGGAGCAAATCCCGCTAATGGTATACCAATTGGTTCGATTGCAGCAAATTCCACTACTACTGTTTCATTCCAAGTGCTCGTTCCTTCTATCCCTCAAACAAACCCAATATTAAATAGTGGAACAACAACATATCAATACATTCCTGTACCTAATCAACCAGCAGTAAGTGGGACTGATACGACAAATATTGTCTCCACTCAAGTGAATAATGCTACTGTATCAATGACGAAGGCAGTAGATAAAAATTTTGCAGATATTGGTGATACGCTAACGTACACCGTTTCCTTTACAGGTACAGGTAATACCAATGCAAATAACGTTATTTTTACAGATGTCATTCCTACTGGCACAACTTTTGTTCTAAACAGTTTAACAATAGATGGCACGACACAAGTAGGCGCAAATCCCGCTAACAGCGTGAATATTGGATCTATCCCAACAGGCACAACAAAAAATGTTACATTTCAAGTAGTAGTAAACACAATACCCGTGTCAAATGTCGTATCTAACGGATCAAGCGCTTCTTATCAATATACCGTCAATCCTAGCCAATCACCTGTTACGAAAAACATTTCTTCTAATCTCGTTTCCACTCAAATTAACAATGCGAATGTAACATTAACAAAATCAACTAATAAACAATTTGCCACAATTGGTGAAACGATAAGTTATACAATTCTTATTACAAACAGTGGAAATACATCTGCTACTAACGTACAACTAACAGATCCACTTCCAAATGGAACGATATTAAATCCTGGTACTGTAACACTAAACGGAGTTTTGCAAAATGTAGATTCTCTCGTCGCCTTACCTATTGGCACAATTCCTGGTGGAGCTACTTTTACCCTCTCTTTCCAAGTAACAGTCATCAATATTACCGCCCAAAACCCTATCATTAATAATGCCTTTGCTTCTTATCTGTATACTGTAAACCCAAGTCTGCCACCAACTTCAAAAACAGCAAATTCTAATTCTGTTACATCAACAATTAGACTAGCAAATCTCCATGTTAATAAATCTGTAGATAAAACGTTTGCGGAAGTTGGCGATGTATTAACTTACACCTTTGCTCTTACTAACGATGGAAATGTTGCAGCGAACAATATATTACTATCTGATTCAATTGCGAATGGAACCGCCTTTATCCCAAACAGCGTTATAGTTAACAGTGTTACTCAGCCAGGCGTTACACCAGCTAGCATCAATATTGGTAGCATCAATGCTAATACTACAATTACAGCTTCATTCCAAGTAGTAATAACTAGCATTCCAAATCCAAACCCTATTTCAAATAGCGCTTCCATCTCCTATAACTTTATCGTTGATCCAAACGCTTCACCTGTAAGTAAGAACACTACTTCAACTACTACATTTACTCAAGTAAACGATGCAAATGTCATTTCAGCCAAAACAGTGGATCGAGCGTTCGCTACCGTAGGGGATACATTAACTTATACTGTTACTTTGACGAATGCAGGAAGTGTTTCTGCTGATAGCCCTACTTTCGTAGATACGAATCCAGACGGTACTACCTTTATTCCAAACACTTTTCTTATTAATGGTGTACTTCAAAATAACGCAGATCCAAATATAGGTGTTCCACTACCTTCCATTGCTGCTAACGGTTCACTTACCGTCTCTTATCAAGTAACCGTCACCTCTTTACCAACACAAAATCCAACATTAAATTCATCTAGTACACAGTATAGCTTTATTCTAAATCCGGGTGATCCACCAACTATAGAAACATCTGTAAGTAACACTGTAAGTACACAAATTAATTTAGCAAATGTTGTTATTGTCAAAGAAGTAGATTTAACTATCACCGACGTCGGGCAACCAATCACATATACAATTTCTTTAGCTAATCTTGGCAATACTACAGCAAATAATGTTATTGTTACCGATATAATCCCTAATGGCTCCACTATCGTACCAAATAGTATTTTTATAGGTGGTACTTTACAACAAGGTGCAGACCCTAGTACCGGTCTTCAAGTGGGCTCCATTCCTTCGGGTGGTTTTACAACGATTGTGTTTCAAATAAGTGCAAATGGGCTACCTTCACCAAACCCAATTCAAAACAGCGCTGCACTTCAATATAGCTTTATCGCTGATCCAAACTTACCTGCTCTTGTTAGAAACACTGCTAGCAATATAGTAACTACACAAATTAATACTGCTAATATCGTTGCTACAAAACTAACGAGTACAAACTTCGCTGATATTGGTGATGTCATACTATATGCGACTATTTTAACGAATAACGGGAATATCCCTGCTGCTAATGTAACATTTACAGATATCATTCCAGCGGGTACCCTCTTCATTCCTAATACTGTAACGATTAATAATGTCCCTATAGCTAATGCAAATCCTGCTACCGGCATTTCGATTGGTACGATAGGAGCGAATTCATCACGCACCGTTGCATTCCAAGTTTTTGTACCAACTATCCCTGCTGTAAACCCAATTACAAATCAATCAGGCACAACATTCCAATATACGTATGATCCATCCAAACCAGCTGTAATGCAGATGGTTGCTTCTAACACTGTACAGACAACTATTAATAACGCCTCAATTGCCGCTACTAAATCGGCAGATAAACAGTTTGCTAACGTAAATGATATTATTACGTACACAACTACTTTAACGAATAACGGGAATACACCTGCATCAAATATAGTATTTACAGATGCTATCCCAAGCGGGACGTCTTTTATTCCAAATAGTGTAACAGTAAATAGGAATACACTGCCTAATGTAAATCCAGCAAGCGGAATTGCCATTGATCCAATAAATCCGAATGCAAATACGATTATCTCGTTCCAAGTACAAGTAAATTCTATCCCGAATCCAAATCCAATCCCGAACCAAAGCAATACAACGTACCAGTATGTCGTAGATCCTAACTTACCTCCAGCATCCGCTAATACGTTAAGTAACGTAATAACAACTCAAATTAATAACGCTACTATTGTCGCTACGAAGTCTGTGAATACACCGACAGCTGCAATTGGTGATATCGTTACCTATACGATTGCAGTAACAAATACAGGTAATATCCCTGCTAGTGCAACTGTTTTAACAGATGGGCTTGGCGCAGGAGCTTCATTTATCCAAAACTCCGTAACTATCAATAATGTTCCACAACCAGGATTAGATCCTTCACTTGGTGTTCACTTGGCAGATATTTCGCCAGGAGATACTGTATTCATTACTTTTCAAGCACAAATTTTAGCGATACCACCTAGTGGCACATTAACAAATAATGCTCTTGTAAATTATGAATATACCGTGAATCCAAACCAATCTCCTGCTGTTGGTAGCACCGTAACAAATACAACAGTTACACCAATTATTGACGCTACTTTAGTGATAAATAAAAGCGCTAGTACAACTTTCGCTACAATTGGTGATACAATTACATTCACTTCATCTATTACAAACACCGGAAATACTATTGCGAACAACATTATTTTTACTGATACAATTCCAAACGGTACTACCTTTATCCCAAATAGCTTTAAGATAAATGGTGTAACCGTTCCGAATGCAAATCCACAAAACGGTATCAATATTGGTAACTTGAATTCAAATGCATCTGCTACACTCAGTTTTCAAGTAAACATTACAACACTTCCAAACCCGAATCCCATCCCGAACAAATCATCGCTTCAATATAGCTTTATTGTAGATATAAATGAACCGCCAGTTTCACGAACAGTTCAATCTAATAAAACTTTTACACAAGTAAATACTGCTTCTGTTATCGCAACAAAAACTGCAAGCAGTGCTTTTGCTGCTGTTGGAGATACAATTACGTATACAACTACCCTCACCAATAGCGGAAATACTACCGCAAACACACCTGTTTTTATCGATATATTACCACCTGAACTTTCATTCGTTCCTGATAGCGTACAAATTAATACCATCCCACAACTTGGATTTAGACCAGATAGCGGGATTTCTTTAGACTCAATTCCAGTTGGAGGAACGACAACAATTAGCTTTCAAGCTATCGTTGGCTCAATACCAGCTACCAATCCAACTTTGAACCAATCTAGCACAACATACTTGATCATTGTTGATCCTACCCAGCCGCCTGTGACAGAAACAGCTACAAGTAATCCAACTTTAGTTCAAATTAACGAAGCAATTATTCAAGCAACGAAAAGTGTGGATCGACTATTTTCTGACGTAGCACCTGGAAATTCATTTTTAACGTATACTGTTTTATTGGAGAATATAGGAAACACAACTGCTACGAATATCATTTTTACAGATCCAATTCCAAATAATACAGTGTTTATAGAGGATAGCGTTCGAGTAGGCGGGGTTTTATTACCTGGGGTAAATCCCGCGAATGGGATACCAATTGGGGATATTATTGCAGGAGATTTTACAAACGTTACCTTCCGTGTGCAAGTAGTTAGCATTCCAAATCCAATTTTCACAATTGGACCTGGGGGGCCAAACTCACCAGTTGTAAACGGAGCTTCCATTGATTATCAATTTATGACAGGACCTAATTTACCACTCGTTTCAAGAAATACGACATCTAATCCCGTTTCGACACAAATAAATTCTGGGGAAATTGTGGCAATCAAATCTGTAGATAAAACTTTCGCGACAATTGGCGATACAATTTCTTATACGATTACATTAAATAACCCTGGAAATGTCACTTCACAAAATATAATTTTCACAGATATTTTACCTGACGGAACGACATTCATATCTGGCACTCTTACAAACGATTCTGGTACACAGCAAATCGGAAATCCAGCTAACGGGATTCAGATTGGAAATATAAACCCAAATGGAACGGCCGTTATTACCCTCAACGTACTTGTTACAAACATTCCAAGTATAAATCCAATTTCTAATTCTAGTTCTGTACAATTTTCACATGTGGTTGACCCTAGCCAACCTGCCGTATCACAAACGAATGTATCTAATACGGTTTCGACAACTATTAACAGTGCGATATTAACAACCCAAAAAAGTGTGGATAAATCTATTATTTCCGTCGGGGATACACTTACGTATACAACAACTATTACAAATACAGGAAATACACCAGCTACAAATATAACTTTTACAAGTGCAATTCCTCCTAGTACTACTTTTATACCAGATTCCGTCACAATAAATGGCATCCAACAGCTTGGTGCACAGCCAGCACTCGGAGTAAATATACCAAATATCGCGCCTGGTGAAACAGTAACTGTTACCTTCCAAGTAAATGTTATTTCTGTTCCTCCTTCAAGTTCAATTATGGGTAACGATACAATATTATATTCTTATACTGTTGATCCAAACGGAACTCCTGCTACTACTTCTACTTCAACGAATATTGTCACAAACCCAGTATTAGATGCTATGATAACGATGATAAAATCGGTCGATCAAACGCTTGTAACACTAGGCGATACCATTACCTATACGACAATTTTAACGAATAACGGCAATACAAATGCAACGAATATTACTTTCACTGACCTTATACCAGATGGTACAACATTTATTACTGACAGCGTTACAATAAATGGAATCACACAAATTGGATTGAATCCTAATACAGGCATAACGATTGGATCAATTACCCCTAACAGCTCAATATCTATAGCATTTCAAGTGACTGCTACTTCTACCCCTGTTCAAAATCCTATTGCCAATTCCGCTACTGCTTCTTACACATTTATTGCTGATCCCAATGCACCTATTGTTTCAAGAAACGTTACTTCAAACACAGTGTTTACTACGGTTAATACAGCTACCATTCTTTCATTAAAACAAGTCGATAAATCCTTTAGTCGTATTGGGGACACACTCACTTATACTGTCGCTTTAACAAACAATGGAAACTCATCTGCACAAAATGTTATATTCACAGATACCGTGCCAAGTGGAACTACATTTATTGCAAACACATTTTCTATTAATGGAGTTCCTCAAAGTGAGGCGGATCCATCGAACGGTGTGAATATTGGGACAATAACAGCCGGGACTACAGTAACAGTTTCGTTCCAAGTTACTGTTACATCATTACCAACCGAAAACCCAATTGTAAATTTCTCATCAACATCGTATCAATTAGTCTCACCACCTGACTCAGAAACTTCAATTAGTAATCCTGTTTCAACACAGATTAAAGAAGCCATATTATCTATGACGAAAAATGAAAGTGTATCCTTTGCAGATATCGGGCAAACTGCTTTTTATACTACTTCTATTTCGAATATAGGAAATACGGATGCGACTAATATTGTATTCACGGATGTATTACCGAGTGGACTCACATTTGTTCCTAACACATTAACTGTTGATGGTGTTTTACAACCTAACGCGAATCCAAATACAGGTGTATTACTTGCAACACTTCCACCAAATGAAATATATAGTATCGTCTTTCAAGTTACAGTGAACAGCATTCCTCCTAGTAACCCTGCACCAAATACAGCATCAACGACGTATGAGTTTACTGTTAATCCAAGTAATCCGCCAGCATCGAGTGCAGCTACTTCCAACACTACACTTCTTCAAATAAACAACGCAACTATTATTACCACAAAAACAGCTAATCTTACTTTTGCGGACATTGGTAATACAATAACATTTACACTTAACCTCCCTAATACCGGAAATGTGACCGCAACTGATGTAACTATTATCGATATTCTTAATAGCAATTTAAGTTTCGTTCCAAATAGTTTCACAGTTAATGGGCAAACCATTCTAAACGCTGATTTATCAACGGGGGTAAATATTGGTTCCATTAATGGTGGTAATACGGCAATCGTTACATTCCAAGCAACTGTTATTACACTTCCAACACTTAATCCTATTTCTAATTCTGCTTCTACCACATATCATTATGTCGTTGACCCTAGCCAGCCACCTATTACAACTTCCAATCAATCTAATACAACGACAACACAAATTAATAGCGCTATCCTTACTGCACAAAAAAATTCAAATGTATCAACGGTAGATATCGGGCAGGATATTACCTACACCGTTACAATTACAAATGGCGGAAATGTTAGTGCAACGAATGTTATTTTTACCGATCTTATTCCAGACGGAACTTCCTTTGAACCTAATAGCTTTACACTGAACGGAACTACCATCCCAAATGCAGACATCATTACAGGCGTTCCAATCGGTGATATCGCGCCAAACGAATCTGTCATCGTAGCATTTCACATTATCGCCAATGAAATTCCGCCTATAAATCCAATTACTAATCAAGCTAGCGTTAGCTTTCAACATATTGTTAATCCAGCTAATCCTCCAGTTTCAAAAAATATTACTTCTAACAACGTGACAACAAAAATTGAAAGTGCGATTTTAAATACGATTAAAATAGGAGATAAAACTTTTGCAACGATTGGTGATACGATTACGTATACAACGACTATTACGAACACAGGCAATATTCCTGCTAACAACGCTATAATCTCAGACCCTTTACCATCGTGGACACAATTTGTTGCAGGATCAGTTATTGTTGATGGCACTCCATTACCATCCGCTTCGATTATTAACGGTGTTGGCATAAATACAATCAATCCAAATCAAACTGTTACAATCATATTCCAAATACAAATTGTAAGTAATCCTACAACGTTCACACCTGAACTCCAAAACTTAGGTTTTGTTAACTTCCAATATAACGTAGGCAATGCATTACTGGCTCAGCCTGGCAATGTGGAAACGAATGTCTTCGTTACTTCTATTAATACAGCAATACTTTCAGCTGTAAAAACTGCTAATACAGCCTTTGCAAATATTGGAGATACGATCACTTATACAGTTTCGATCCAAAATAACGGCAATACAAACGCTACGAATGTAAATTTCTCAGACCTAATTCCAGCAGGAACGACCTTTGTTGAAAATAGTTTTGCTGTAAATGGAAGTACCATTCCAGGCGCAAATCCAAATAACGGAGTGAATATCGGAACAGTTAGCGCAGGTAGTTCCTTAACCGTTACTTTCCAAGTCATAGTTACATCTACTCCACCTTCAAATCCGATTACAAACGTAGCATCTATTCAATACGTATTCATCGTTGATCCAGCCTCTCCTCCTGTTACAGGTACGATAAATTCTAATAGCGCTTCAACACAAATTAATAACGCAACTGTTACAACTGTTTTACAAGCAAATCGTTCAATTGTATCTATCGGGGATATAATTACGTATACAGCAACATTAACGAATACTGGAAACTTCCCTGCAAACTCTGTATTACTCATTAACGGAGTTCCTGAAGGAGCATTATTTGTTCCAAATAGTGTTACCCTCAACGGGATTTCACTTCCAGATGCAAGTCCAACTCTTGGTATTCCAGTTGGTATTATCGCACCAGGTGATTCCGCTACTATTACGTTCCAATTTCTTGCAAGTTCTATTCCACCGCAAGGAGCGATTATAAATCAAGCACTTACAAGTTACACGTATATTGTCGATCCAAGTCAACCTCCTGTTACAGCAACATCCTCGTCTAATACGGTTAATACAGCTGTTGTTGATGCATCGTTATCCGTAATTAAAAGTACAGATTCTCTCGTACAATCTACTGACGGTACAATCACTTACACAGTAGTCGTTCAAAATAACGGAAATACTACTGCAAATACAGTTACTTTAACAGATTTGGTCCCAGAAGGAACTGCATTTATTCCGAATAGCGTTACCATTAATGGTGTTTCTGTTCCAGGTGCCGATCCTAACGTAGGAATACCATTAAACTCCATCACACCGTCAGAAATCGTCACTGTAACATTCCAGGTTATCGTTCAATCTATACCAAGCGTGAACCCAATTTCTAATACAGCCCGTATTGACTATACTTTTATCGCCGATCCAACTGCTCCTATCATTTCTCGAACAATTACGTCTAATCCTGCTTTCACACAAATTTCGGATGCGACTATCCTTTCTTTAAAAGCAGTCAATGCACCTCAAGCAACAACAGGTGATATTTTGACTTACACAATAACACTAGAAAATACCGGAAATATTCCAGCTACTAATCTCATATTTTCAGATACTATCTCCCAAAATACTACATTCGTAGAAAATAGTTTTACACTTAACGGAACAACTATACTTGGTGCTAATCCAAATGTAGGTGTTACTTTACCTACCCTAGCAGCAAACGCTACTCATCTTATTTCGTTCCAAATTCTTATTAACGATTCATTCTCGCAAGAATCGATTACAAATCAATCCAATACAACATATACAATCCAACCAGACCCAGGGCAACCGCCTATTACTGAAACATCTACTAGTAATATCGTCATTACAAATTTCGTGCAAGCACAATTGACAATTACTAAAACATCCAATCCAACAACTGTAGATATTGGCGGAACTATACTTTATATTTCTGAAGTGAAAAATATCGGTAATGTTGACGCAATAAATATTAATTTCACAGATTTTATTCCAGCTGGGACTACATTCGTTCCCGATAGTGTCACAATTAATGGTGTCCTTCAGCCAGGTGTAAATCCTGAAAACGGAATACCGATTGGAACAATTCCAGCAAACAGTTCCAAAACGATACTATTTCAAGTGCAAACAAATAATCCACCTACTGAAACCGAAATTGCAAATCAATCTTCAGCAACTTACCAATATGTAAGTATTCCTACAGCCCCACCAGTAAATCGCTCTGCAAATTCTAACATTGTTACAACATCACTTCAAAATGCAAATATTATTTCTGTTAAAAGCGCGGATGTAAATTTCATATCAATCGGGCAAATTATTACCTACACAAATACACTACAAAATATAGGAACCGTTCCGGCTAACAATACCGTGTTCATTGATAACATTCCAGAAGGTACTATATTCATTGAGGATAGCTTAGCAATAAATAATGTAACTCAGCCTGGCGCTAATCCTGAAAACGGAGTAACTCTCGGCACGATACAACCAAATGAAACAGTCACTATTTCATTCCAAGTACAACTTACAAATATACCAGAGGGCAATACAGTCATTAATATTTCAGACACTTCGTACGAATACCAAATTGACCCTAGTTCTCCAATTATTCAGCGTAGATCGTTATCAAATGCAGTAAATACTGAAGTGCGAACGGCAAATGTTAGTGCAATTAAATCCGCTAACAGATCCATTACACGTATCGGTCAAATCATCACATATACAGTCGCAGTTACAAACGCCGGTACAATACCTATTACAAATACTCTCCTACTTGACGCAATTGCTTCTGGCACCACATTCGTTCCAAATAGCATTCTTGTAGATGGCGTACCAAGACTTAACGAAAATCCAATTACCGGTATTAATCTTGATATAATTCTTCCAAATAATACGATTATTGTTACGTTCCAAGTAAGCGTAGTCTCTATACCGCCACAAAATAACATTAATAATATCGCCGTCATTCACTATGAGTATCGACCAGACCCAAGCGGACCACCAATTTCAGAAACAACCTCTTCCAATAGTACAAATATACAATTTATTGATGCTATTCTTATTGCTACAAAATCCGCTAATACTGTATTAGCTAACATTGATGAAACCATTGAATATACAGTATTCATTCAAAATAATGGATCGACTACAACTAACTCCATCTTTTTTACAGATACTATAGCGGATGGAACAGTATTTATTCCAGGAAGTGTAATAGTTAACAATACTGTACTTCCTGCAGCAGATCCGAATATCGGCTTTTCCATTCCTAATGTCGCAGCAGGTCAAATGGCTACAATAACATTCCAAGTTTCCGTTACGAATTTACCTGCTGTAAATCCAACACCTAATACTGCAAACATCGTTTACGACTTTATTTTCAATCCTGACTTTGCGCCAATTCAAAAATCTACTACTTCCAATACTACTTTCGTTCAAATTAATGATGCTGATATCATTTCACTTAAAACTGTTGATTTGACCTCTGTAACAATTGGTGACATTTTAACTTATACAACAACTTTAACGAATACAGGGAATACGGATGCCACTACTGTTGTATTTACAGACAATATACCTGATGGAACAACCTTTATTGACGGTAGCGTTTTAGTAAATAACATTCCTCAGCTTAACGCCAACCCAAGTGTAGGTATACTTGTAGGAACGATTGCTCCTAATATTTCTATCCCAGTCACATTTTCTGTTACCGTCGTAGCTCTTCCTGCTAGCGGCCATGTTCAAAATCAATCAACTTCTCGTTATACAATAAACGTGGAAGAACAAATATCGACTAGCAATATTACCTTCACTGAAGTTATTTCTGCTAATGTAATTGCGACAAAAACAACGCCTATCCAATATGCTGACTTACAAACTATCATCCCTTATACAATTTCCATCATAAATAACGGAAATATACAAGTCGAAAACATTATTGTTACAGATATCATCCCAGCAAATACGAGCTTTATAGAGAATAGTGTTATCGTGAACGGCAACGCTCGGCCAAATGACAACCCTCTTAACGGTATACAAATTGATAACATTCCGCCTAATACGACAGCAACTATTCTATTCCAAGTACGGGTTACTTCGATTCCACAAACAAATCCAATCTCTAACACGAGTACAATTGAATATGAATACACGGTACCAGATCGACCACCTATTACCGAAACTATTATTTCATCAGCTGCCGCAACAGAAATTAATCACGCGAATTTGAATAGTAATAAAGCTGTTGATCTTGCATTTGCAACGGTTGGTGATACGTTAACGTATACGATTACACTAAATCAAACCGGTAATGTTGCAGTAAATGATGTAATCATTCAAGATATTATCCCTCAAGGTACTACGTTTATAGAAAATAGCGTCATTGTAAACGGAGAAACTCTTCCAGGAGCGAATCCAGTAAGTGGCATACCAATTGGTACTATAATTGTAGGTGGAGACGCTATCGTTTCATTCCAAGTAACTGTGACTTCTATTCCAACACCAAATGAACTAAACAACAACGCAATTACTACTTTTAACTATATAGTCAGCCCAAATAACGTACCCGTTACAAATACGACTATAACAAATACCGTCACAACTACTGTCCAAAATGATAATGTCATTGCCATAAAATCTGTTGATGTAACGAATGCCTTACCTGCTCAAACTTTAACGTATACAATTACGATTACGAATAGCGGTAATGTAACGATTGAAGACCTTCTTGCCATAGACACCGTACCAATAGATACGACTTTTGTTGCTGGTAGTGTTACGATTAACGGAATCAATCAGCCTAATGAGAATCCTGAAAATGGTATTACGTTAGGAAATCTTGCTCCTAATGACTCTGTCATTATTACGTTCCAAGTGACAATATCTTCTTCTACTCTTCAACCTACAATTAATAACGATGCTTCTGTTTCCTATACCGTTATCATTGATCCAACAAAACCACCTATTACAATTACAAAGCAAACAAATACCGTTACAACGACAGTCATTGATCCAATGGTTCGTATTGAAAAAACAGCTGACAAATCTATTGTCGTTATAGGAGATATCATTACATTCACATTAGCGGTATTTAATCACTCCCCAATTCCGACAATCAGCACTTCTGTTATAGACACAATTCCAGCTGGTACAACATTTATAGAAAACAGCGTAACAATTAACGGTACTCCCGTTCCAAATGTTCGTCCAGACACTGGTATTAATATCGGCTCTTTACCTGCAGATTCAGTAGCAACTATAACATTTCAAGTCCTCGTAACTTCTATTCCTTCAAACAGTACAATTATAAATTCTGCAACAGTTACCGCTGCCTTTCAATTGACACCACAGGATCCAATTATTACTTTCATTGTTAATTCAAATATCGTTCGTATACCAGTTCAATTTATAACTACAACAGTCACGAAAAATGCTTCCGTCAGCTCTGCTTATTTAAATCAATATTTTGATTACACGGTGCGCATTACGAATACTTCCAAAATTTCACTCTCAAATATTTCATTACAAGATACTATTCCAGCAGGTTTACAATTTATAAACGGCACTGTCTTTATTAACGGTGAACGCTCTCCACTAGCGAATCCGAATATCGGTTTCCTAGTCGCTACTAATTTGGAACCAAACGAAACAATTATCGTGTTATTCACAGTACAAGTAATAAGTCCACCTGTTAATAATGAATTTAAAAATACGGCCAATATTTCGTTACAACTTCAAGTCTCACCTACCGACCCACCAATTACAGTAACCGTTACAAGTAACGAAAACATCGTCACCTTTGTTTCAGAAAATCCAGATGAAACACTTCCAAATTTAAATTGCTTCTTTGACGGTGAGCGCTTCATTCGTATTACTCCTCGAAATGTACGAAATTACCTTTGGACTTGGATTTGGTGGAAGTAATTGAAACAAAAAAGAGATTGTAGTTTGGTTGAAACCAAATTACAATCTCTTTTTCATTACCTATATTCCACTACGTTGTAACTCGTCCAATGATATACGATTAAACACCATCTCAAGTTATTTTAGTCGTAATAAGTTGGCCAGCTTCATTAATAGTAATTTTCCATTTCACTCCACTAGCAGTCTTCATGATTATACCTTTACTTGCCTCTATTTCAATATCTCCAAACATTCTTCCGCCAGTTGTCGCTAACCAAGCATTCCCATTTTCCATAGAAGATCTTGCAAAGATACGATTAATTCGAAAACGTTTATGATCTTGAGAATAACCACTTAATGTAATTCTAACTTTATATAACTGAGTCGCTTTCATATTCGAAATAATTGTATCGCCAACATTTAATGGAACATCCAACGCAATAACCCAACTTCCAGTTGCGCTTAATGCATATTCAATTTTAATTTTCTTTGGACTCTCTCCCCACCCAAAATACATTCCAAAACAATTTAACATTTGTATTGGTTTTTTCGTAAAATCAAGTTCAATGACAACTGGGTTACTATCTGGAACGTCAATATAGTTTACACTTTGCTCATCTATTAAATTAAAGCAATTGGCTAGATTTCCCCCATACGGTACTTTCCCACTTACTTGTTTAACATTATATTTCTGCTGAGCATTTACTAAAATATCATCTTGATTTCCTATTAAATGAGGTCTATTTAACGTCAAAGGTAACTGAATTCGTAGGGATTCTTCATAAGTAGACTTACAAACATTGTATTGTCCTTTATCTACAATAGTTGTCGAAAGCAGATTTGAAAAAAGGTAGTTACGATGAGAATTGGAAGAAAATTCAATAACAATTTGTTCACTACTCATCCGGTACGTATCCCAAATCATACAATCAAATGTATTATACGCACCTGAACAACGAATTACTTTTTCCGTTTGTTGTCTACATTGCACTTGAATATCATGAAACGTATTTCCTGAACTTTCATTTGGCAAATCACTATTTCCATCTACTTCAATCCCATACACACATCCATCAATAAATATAGATTGAAATACATTGGCGTTAATCCAGCAAGGTGTATTGATATCATTTATATATTCTGTCTTCAAATGTATTGCAGTTTGAAAGTTTTTAATTTGAATAAATTTAACTTGAAAGAAACTAATAAAATCCCATGCCTTTTGACAATAAAAATGTATAGCTTTTCCTTTATACGATGGAGTTGTATTTATTATATTTATATTTGATATAAAAGATTGATTAGGTACTTCGATTTGTTGTGAACCAGAAACATAAATAACAGCAGATTGAAACAATGGATTTATAACTTGAAGAGTACCACCAACTATCGAAGCGTTACTTTGTAGCTCAAATGCATTAAAATCCCCATCAATTTGCAGTGTTACGGTAGGATCCAACTCTAATCTTACGTTTGATTTAATAACAATCGGCTTTACAATTTTGTACGTATTTACCCCTGTAATTCTAACCGTCGAAATTCGATTCGCTACACAATAATCAATAGCTTGCTGAATTGCTAATGAGCTATCATTTCCCGAGTTTGGAACTGCGCCAAAACAATCAATATGAACGCTACTTTCTGGCGCACAATCTTCTTGGGATGAAATATATTCTGACAAAATAAATTCACTCCTCATATTACCTTTTTCATATAATATGTGAGTTGTCTCTTAAAAGTTTCTATAATAAAAAAAACAAACGACCTACTCGGTCATTTGTTTAATTCATATATATTTTTCGTTTCCTCTATCATTTTAGTTAACGAGAAATATCTCATTGCTTTCTCTCGTGCTTTCAATCTAATAGCAGTTACCTTTTCTTCATTCCCTTGTAGTTCCTCAAGCGCACTTGCGAATTTGGATTCGCAATATTCAGATATCAAAACACCTGACTCTCCATCTATTGCTTCATGTATTCCACCAACATCTATTGAAACAATTGGTGTCCCTGTAGCCATCGCTTCAATTACTACCATTGGAAACACTTCACGAAAAGATAATAAAAGTAAGGCATCCATATTCCCTATAAACTCATGCGGCTCTGAAATATTCCCTAGCATCTTCACCCTTTGCTGCAATCCATATTTTTCTATTTCTTTCATAATCGATTCTTTCTCTGGTCCATCACCAGCAATATAAAACATAAAATCATTTCTCTTTTTCAACACATTTGCAATTTTGACAAATAGTTGATGGTTTTTCTCTTTGGATAATCTAGCTAATATCCCTATTTTATATGTAGGTTCTTTCTTTTTCTGCTGGAATAAAAACTTTTCAATATCGACA
>NZ_JBNLYE010000045.1:0-24689 GCF_050172095.1 Bacillus sp. GMs2/2 | reverse complement strand
AATAAAAGGAGTCATTATTTTCCACTCCAAAATAACAAGATTATTTTTCTGAACAGTAAAAAAATACTTTGCCTATGTTGATTTTTCAATGCACCACTATATACATAGTCATCCACCCCCTTTGTGTATCAATCTATCGAAAATAAAATAGCTCACGGTCTACTGACCGTGAGCTATTATGCTACTTTCAAATAAATTATGTTAAATCTATACATTAAAGATATTGAATAAATCATTTGGGCGAGTGATGATCATAACCACTAAGATAAATTTGCAATTCATCTAATGCCCTTATCCCTATAAATTTAAATTATGTATTCTAAAACAACCTGCTATTTGTTAGTTTTTTCTATGAATAAATGCACACACTGGCATCTCAACTCTTCTTTATCTGGTAATCATTCTTTATTTATAAACAATAAAATAAAGCATAAATTGTCCTAATACAAATTAAACCATAAGTTGGCCATTTTGGACAACTTATGGTTTAATTTACATATACAAAATAAAAAACCACCAAATATGTATTGGTGGAGACGGTGGGAGTCGAACCCACGTCCAAAAATATCGGCACTTAAGCTTCTACGAGTGTAGTCGATATATTAGCATTTCGCGAACTCTTCGGCCTATCGACAGGCTTCCAAGTTGCTAGTCTGGTTGTTCTCTTCCTTTGTCCTCAGACGGCGAACTCCGGCGTAGTCCACTTAGTTTGAGTCCCTTACCCTACCACATGGACGATGGAGGGAGGAACCTTTAGTGCAATTAAGCAGCTAAAGAAAGATTGTTTTGTTTGCCAATTATAGGCTTTGACGTTTTAACGAGGCCGATCCCCTCGACTCGCAACCTAAGCTCGAACTATCCCTGTCGAATCCGTAACGTCCCCATGATAAAAATGGAGCATACGAAGAAAATATCGTGATAGCTACTAAGAGCTGTTTTTCAATGTGCAACAATCTTACATAAGTTATTATAACATACGCGCTCCATTTTACAAATGTAAATATCTGTATTACATCTTTTGGCGATCACGGAACGCGCGTGCAATTTCACGTTTAGCTTCTTTCTCTTTTAAATCGTGACGTTTATCGTATTGCTTTTTACCTTTTGCTAAACCAAGTGCCATCTTTGCAAATCCATTTTTTAAATAAATTCTAAGTGGAACTAATGCGTAACCTGTTTCTTTCGCAGCGCCCGCTAGTTTATCAATTTCTTTTTTATGCAGAAGTAATTTTCTCGTACGAAGTGGATCATGGTTGAAACGATTCCCTTGTTCGTACGTATTAATGTGCATATTATGAACCCATACTTCACCATTATGTACACGTGCAAACGCATCTTTCAAGTTTACGCGTCCAGCGCGAATTGACTTAATTTCCGTTCCTTGAAGGACAAGCCCTGCTTCGTATGTTTCTTCGATGAAATAATCATGAAATGCTTTTTTATTCTGTGCAATAACCTTACCTGTACCCTTTGGCATATAACGTCCCTCCTCTATTTTTACTATTGTAACAAATGTTAATAAAAAGCGAAAGTGGCTCGCTCAGAATGTGAGGTGGATGGAGCTTCTGACCTTGAGGCGCTCTTTGCCTCTCGGGAAAAAGTGAAGCCGCCGAACATTCTAGCCACTGTAGCTGGATTCCATTAAAAGCGAAAGTGGCTCGCTCTTAAGCCACGAAGAAAAAAGAAAAGGCCCCGCTTTTCATCAAAGCGAAGCCACTCTTTTCTTACTTACGCTTTTTCTTTTTCTTCTTGAATCCTGGTACGTTTTCGAAGAATGCTTTTTTCTTCTTACCGTTACCATCTTTTTTTCCTGGCTGGCTAGCAGAAGCGGATGCGGATGCAGATCCTCTTCCTTTTCCTTTACCACCACGGTCAAATTTTCTACCTGTGCCACGTTCACCGCCGCGCTCATTACTGCGCTCGCTACGTCCACCGCGTTTCTTTCTGCCTGTTCTTGGCTGCTCGATAACGACTGGACGATCTTTGAACTTACGGCGAGGTGTGCCTTTCATGCCAACGATTTCAAAGTCGATTGCACGCTCGTCTTTGTTTACGTTAATAACGCGAATTGTAATTTCGTCACCGATGCGGAATACGTTTCCTGTACGTTCTCCGATCATAGCGAAATGTTGCTCGTCATAACGGTAGTAATCATCCGTTAAGTAGCTAACGTGTACAAGACCTTCAATTGTATTTGGAAGCTCTACGAATAAACCGAAGTTTGTTACAGAGCTAATCATACCGTCATACTCTTCACCGATCTTATCAACCATATACTCTGCTTTTTTCATCTCATCTGTTTCACGCTCTGCTTCAACAGCACGGCGTTCCATATTAGAAGAGTGCTCTGCAATCTCAGGTAATTTTTCACGCCATTTTGCTTGCGTTTCATTGTCGACTTTACCATTAATAATGTATTCACGAATTAATCTATGAACGATTGTATCTGGGTAACGACGAATTGGTGATGTGAAATGTGTGTAGAACTCAGTTGATAAACCGAAATGTCCTAAACTATCCGCATCGTAACGAGCTTGCTTCATAGAACGAAGCATAACTGTTGAAATAACTACTTCTTCTGGCTGTCCTTGAACCATTTCAAGAATTTGTTGCAGCGCACGAGGGTGCACTTCATTCGCACGTCCTTTTACCGCATATCCGAAGTTCGTTACAAACTCGAAGAAACGCTCAAGCTTATCTTCTTTCGGATCTTCATGGACACGGTACATAAACGGTACGTTCATCCAGTGGAAGTGCTCTGCTACTGTTTCATTCGCAACAAGCATAAATTCTTCAATTAACTTCTCTGAAACAGAACGATCACGCATAACAACATCAGTCGGTTTTCCTTCTTCATCCACTAATACTTTCGCTTCTTTAAAGTCAAAGTCAATTGCACCACGGCGCATACGTTTTTCACGTAAAATTTGTGCCAATTGCCCCATCTCTTTAAACATCGGTACGAGCGGCTCATAACGCTTAATTAACTCTTCGTCCTCATCTTCTAAAATGCTTCTTACGTCAGCATACGTCATACGCTCTGTCGTTTTAATCACACTTTGGAAAATCTCGTGTTTAACAACATCACCTAAATTGTTGATTTCCATTTCACAAGATAACGTCAGACGGTCTACTTTCGGATTTAATGAACAAATACCGTTAGATAGACGATGCGGAATCATCGGGATTACACGGTCAACAAGATATACACTCGTCGCTCTTTCCGCTGCTTCAACATCAATTGGAGAGCCTTCTTGAACGTAATGACTTACATCCGCAATGTGAACGCCTAGCTTGTAGTTACCGTTCTCAAGCTTCGTTACTGTAACAGCATCATCTAAGTCTTTCGCATCTGCACCATCAATCGTTACGATCATTTGATCGCGCAGGTCGCGGCGATCTTTTAAATCTTCTTCTGAAATCGTTTCTGGTACACTGTTTGCATGCTCCATCACTTCCTCAGGGAATGCTAAAGGTAAATGATGTTTATGAATGACAGATAAAATATCTACTCCTGGATCATTTTTATGACCTAGAATTTGAATAACTTCACCTTCTGCACTTAAACGATTCTCTGGATAGCTCGTAATTTTCACAACTACTTTATGACCTTCTACAGCACCCATCGATGCGCTTTTCAAGATAAAGATATCACTCGTCCAGCGCTTATTGTCAGGTATAACGAATCCAAAGTTTTTCGATTCTGTATATGTACCAACTAGTTCTTTCGTTCCACGCTCTAAAATGCGTACAATTGAACCTTCTTGACGCGAACCGCTCGATTGAGAACTAAGGCGTGCTAATACTGTATCGCCATGAAGTGCACCGTTTAATTCTGTAGGCGGGATGAAAAGATCATCGTCTCCTGTTTTCTTCTCGTCTGGTACAACGAATGCAAAACCACGTGCATGTCCAATTAACTTACCTCTTACTAAATTCATCTTTTCAGGAAGACCGTAACGGTTGCTACGAGTACGAATAACAAGTCCCTTTTCTTCCATCGTTACAAGTGCCTTTACGAAATCTTTAAAGCCCTCAGAACCTTCAATCCCAAATGCCTCTTCTAACTCTTGTATCGTTAGCGGTTTATACGCTTCTTCTCTCATAAATAATAACAACTTATCAATATGTTCTTGTATGATTTCTTCCAAGCAAAAATACCTCCTTTAAAACCTTATATTATTTAGTGTATCCGAAAGATAGGGGATGTATAAAGTGAAACTTCAATACTCCCCTTATGATTTTTACAGTTTTCACAAAAAATTCCTTATGAAAAAAAGAGGCAACTAGATCTTACCAATCTAGTTGCTCCAAGAAGTTATATACATCCTCATGTAGCTCGTCACGTTGTTTATCAAGTGTAATGACATGCGTAGAGTCTTCATACCATTTAATGTCTTTTAACGTAGATTCTACACCGTTATAAATAATGTTAGCACTATCTGTATTAATCATTTCATCATGACGTGCTTGTACAACAAATGTTGGTGCATAAATCATATCCACATTGTTACGTACGTCAGCAATTAATTGTTGTAATGCTTTTAATGTATTCATCGGTGTCTTTTGGAATTCCAACATTTCTTGTTCAATTTGTTCAGGTGATTTTTGCTCACGTTTTTTATATTCGCGGGCATATGCCAATATACCTTGGTACATCGTTTCTTCGCTCTTAATATACATCGGTGCACACATTGGTACTACACCTAAAACCGGTACTGTATAACCTAATTTTAAAGAAAATACGCCGCCAAGTGACAATCCAACAACAGCAATTTTCTCAAAACCTTTATCTTTTAAAAGCTGATATGCCTCCGTTACATCTTGCCACCAATCTTCAGGCCCTGTATGAACAAGCTCTTCTGGTGGTACACCGTGCCCTTTATAAATTGGCGCATGACAAGTATAGCCCTTCTTTTCTAAGAAACGCCCTAACATACGTACATCAGCTGAGTTCCCTGTGAATCCATGTAGTAATAAAACAGCGCGGTCTCCACCCTCAAATGTAAATGGTTTCGGAGATGCTAATTTCATCATGTATTTCTCCTCTTTCTCTTCTGTAATCTAGTCGTATTCTTTCTATATCTAGTGTACCATATTTGTATTTCTATAATCTAATTAGAAACATCTTTCAAATGACAAAACAAAAAAAGAAGAACCATTAGTACCATTCACTAACGCTTCTTCTTTCAATTCTATAAATTGAAGTACGTAACACCAATTGTTAATACAAAGAACAATACAGCTAAAACAATTGTAATACGGTTTAATACCGCTTCAATTCCACGTGCCTTTTGCTTACCAAATAATTGCTCCGCACCGCCTGAAATTGCACCTGAAAGGCCTGAGCTATTACTAGATTGCATAAGTACCATAACAATCATTAAAATCGATACAATAATAAGTAAAACTGATAATAACGTATGCACTTGGCGTACCTCCTACAAAGATTCAGTTATTGTAACTGTAGCATAAATTCTATAGAAAAGCGAGAGCTATAGAGGCGCTCTCGCTTTTCTTCTATTACATAAACATCATCGCAAATAACGGTCCAAGTAAACATGTCAAAATTGCTGTTAATGTCATTGTTACCGATCCAATAACACCTTCATGCTCATTATTTTTCATTGCTCTCATCACGCCCATAATATGAGAAGCACATCCAAATCCGATACCTTTACCAACTGAGTTTGTAACACGGCTCCATTTTAATAAAAGTGGGCCTGTAATCGTTCCAGTAATACCTGCGATAACAACGAAAGCTGCTGTTAAGGAAGGTACACCACCAACTTGTTCTGAAACACTCATCGCAACTGGCATTGTCACCGATTTTGGTAATGACGATAAGATTAAGCTTTTATCCGTTCCCATAAGTGAAGCAATCGCAAAATCACTAGCGATTGCAACTGTTGTACCTACTAATACCCCGCCAGCAATCGGTACAACATATTTTTGCAGAACATGACGTTGTTTATAAAGAGGAATTGCAAATGCTACAACACCGGGTCCAAGTAGCTTTGCAATCCAGCCACCACCACTTTCCATATAATGTTGATATGGTATATCAAGCACGATAAATAGGAAAGCCATTAATCCAGTTGCTACAAGCATTGGAATGGTGAATGGTGTTGGAAATAATTTATAGATTTTTTTAGATAATTGATATAATAGCACCGTAAAAAGAACCCAACCGATTCCGATTAATATTTGGCTCATCGCGACTCTCTTTCCTTCCTATTCGCAAGATATTGTCCTGTATGTCCTGCGACAATAATAATTAAAAATGTACTCGCTACAACTGTAATGAAAAGAGAAATTCCTTTACTCATAAAAAAAGCACCGTAATTCATTAGGCCAAGCGTTGGCGGAATTAATAAAAACGGCATAATAGCAACGAGTGTTTCTGCTCCTAAATCGAACCATTTCACTGGAAGAACTTTTAGGCTAAGTAAAACAAGTAAGAGGAACATTCCAATCAAACTTCCTGGAATCGGAATATTTAACATTTCTTGCACCCAAGTTCCAACCATATAAAACACGTAAAGAGCAGCAATTTGGACAAGAATCTTTGTAAATTTCATGTTCATCATCCCTCATGTTTATACGATCTTCTGTTAATATCTTTATCATAGTATAAATTGTAAAAAGCTGCAATTTATCAACTTGACAGCAAAAACAGCCTATGTTATACGCTTACAACCTTGATATGACTGCATTTTCAAACGAAAATTACGTCAAAAACCTTGACCTAATATAAAAAGTTTTTATTTTCTGAATTTAAAAGACTATTATTTCAATAAAATAATCTTTTTATCCTTAAACTTACATATATATAAAGTGAAACTTTAATCATTGAGGTTTTCCTCATCCCCATTAATTATTATCCCTCACCAAGCGGATTTGTACCGGATAAACAAGATAGGTGGTGAACATATGCCCAAAAAAGTTCTCATTTTTTGTGATCCTGGGATTGATGATACGATGGCTCTCCTCTTAGCATTCTTTATCGATGAAATAGAAATCGTCGGTATCGTTGCTGATTACGGCAATGTTCCAAAAAAAATGGCCGTAGAAAATGCTCATTTTTTTAATAACGAAACAAAGAATAGAAATATTAAGATATTCGGTGGTTCAGAACGTCCCCTTACAGGTGCCCCACCTGCGTTTTTTACGGATGTACATGGGAAACAGGGGCTCGGTCCAATTATTCCAAAGGTGAATGTGACTAACGGAGAAATGGAGAATTTTTTTGAAGTCATTCCTCTTATTGAACAGTATAAAGATGAATTAATCATTGTAAGTTTAGGAAGACTTACCTCCCTAGCAATTTTGTTTATCATGTGCAAACAGTTAATGAAACAAGTTAAATCTTACTACGTAATGGGCGGTGCCTTTTTACATCCTGGTAATGTTACCCCTATTTCCGAAGCAAACTTTTATGGCGATCCTACTGCCGCTAATATAGTCCTTCAATCCGCAGTTAACATGTACATATACCCATTAAACGTCACTCAATACTCCATCATTACACCAGAAATGGCAGAATACATTGAGGCGAAAGGAAAAGCTCCACTTGTCAAACCGTTATTTGATCATTATTACTACGGATATTATAAAGACGCCCTACCACATTTAAAGGGGAGTCCTTTCCATGACACAATGCCAATACTCGCTTTATTTGATAACTCTATGTTCACGTATCATAAATCACCTATTGTTGTCATGACAGAATCCTCTGCACAAGGAGCAAGCATAGGGGAATTTCGCTCTTTAGTGAACCAGAAGCCATTTATTGATTGGCCGGTTCATCAAATTGCAATTGATTTTGACTATAACCGCTTCTTCAAACATTTCATGTCACTTATGACGGGTGAACAATTTTAGCATAAAAAAACAGACCGTGATTTCTCACGGTCTGTCGTTTATTTTCTACAATTATCGTTTGATGTTATAGAAAGATTTGATACCATCGTAAACAGCGATTTCGCCTAGTTCGTCTTCGATGCGTAATAATTGGTTGTACTTAGCAATACGGTCAGTACGGCTCATAGAACCAGTTTTGATTTGGCCAGCGTTAGTTGCAACTGCGATGTCAGCGATTGTAGCATCTTCAGTTTCACCAGAACGGTGAGATACAACTGCTGTGTAACCAGCACGTTTAGCCATTTCGATAGCTTCGAAAGTCTCAGTTAAAGTACCGATTTGGTTAACTTTAATTAAGATTGAGTTAGAGATACCTTTTTCGATACCTTCAGCAAGTTTTTGAGTGTTAGTTACGAATAAATCGTCACCAACTAATTGTACTTTATCACCGATACGCTCAGTTAATAATTTGTGACCATCCCAGTCGTTTTCGTCTAAACCATCTTCGATAGAGATGATTGGGAAGTCTTTGCAAAGCTCTTCATAGAAATCAACCATTTCTGCAGAAGTTAAGCCAGTACGGCCTTCGCCTGCAAGGTCATATTTACCAGTTTCTTTGTTGTAGAACTCAGAAGAAGCAACGTCCATTCCTAAGAATACGTTCTCGCCAGCTTTGTAACCAGCTTTTTCGATAGCTTCGATGATTACTTCTAAAGCTTCACGGTTAGAACCAAGGTTTGGAGCGAATCCACCTTCGTCACCTACTGCAGTGTTAAGACCTTTGTCATGTAATACAGCTTTAAGTGCATGGAATACTTCAGCACCCATACGGATTGATTCTTTGAATGTTGGAGCACCAACTGGTAAGATCATGAACTCTTGGAAGTCAACGTTGTTATCAGCGTGAGAACCACCGTTGATGATGTTCATCATTGGAGTTGGTAATTGTTTTGCATTGAATCCACCAAGGTAACGGTATAATGGAAGACCTACGAAGTCAGCTGCTGCGTGAGCTACTGCCATAGATACACCAAGGATAGCGTTAGCGCCTAGTTTACCTTTGTTTGGAGTGCCATCTAATTCGATCATAGCACGGTCGATACCAGCTTGGTCAGTTACATCGAAACCAGCGATTTCTGGAGCGATAATTTCGTTAACGTTGTTTACTGCGTTAACAACACCTTTACCAAGGTAACGAGATTTGTCACCGTCACGTAATTCTACTGCTTCGTGCTCACCAGTAGATGCACCACTTGGTACGATAGCGCGTCCGAAAGCGCCGCTTTCTGTGTAAACTTCTACTTCTACAGTTGGGTTACCACGAGAGTCAAGGACTTCGCGAGCATAAACATCAATAATTGTTGACATAATAAATTCTCTCCTTTTTATATAAGCAAATTATTTAATAATTGTTTTACCTGTCATTTCTTTCGGTTGTTCCACATTTAAAAGTGTAAGCATTGTTGGAGCGATATCTCCTAAAATACCACCTTCACGAAGCTCTACATCATTTTTTGTAACGATGAAAGGAACCGGGTTAGTTGTATGAGCTGTCATAGGACCGCCATCAGCAGTTAACTCCTGATCAGCATTACCATGGTCAGCAGTAATAAGTGCTACACCATCTTTTGCAAGAATCGCTTCTACAACTTTTCCTAAACATTCGTCAGTTGCTTCTACTGCTTTAATTGTTGGTTCCATCATCCCAGAATGGCCAACCATATCACAGTTCGCAAAGTTAAGAATGATAACATCATGTTTATCATTTTCGATTTCATTTACTAAAGCGTCCGTTACTTCGTAAATGCTCATTTCAGGTTTCAAGTCATACGTTGCAACCTTCGGTGAGTTAATTAAGATACGCTCTTCTCCTGGGAATTCAGCCTCACGACCACCGCTAAAGAAGAATGTAACGTGCGGATACTTTTCAGTTTCCGCGATGCGAAGTTGCTTTAATCCCGCTTGCGCAACAACTTCACCTAAAGTGTTATCAAGGTTCATTGGCTTGAATGCCACGTAACCATCTACAGTTTCACTGAAGTGTGTCATACATACGAATTCTGGAATGTGAGGTACTTTTTCACCACGATCGAACTCACGGAAGTCTTCGTTTGTAAATACACGAGCAATTTGAATTGCACGGTCTGGACGGAAGTTATAGAAGATAACTGCATCATCATCATTGATTGTTGCAACTGGCGTGTTATCTTCGTTAACAATTACAGACGGCAATACGAATTCATCATAGATACCGTTCGCATAAGAGTCTTCTACACACTCTTCTGCTGATTTATAAGTAGGGCCTTCACCATTCACCATAGCACTGTAACATTTTTCTACGCGATCCCAACGCTTGTCACGGTCCATAGAGTAATAACGACCAGAGATAGTCGCGAATTGTCCTACTCCTGTTTCTTTAATTACTTCATTCGTTGCATCGATATAACCTTTTGCTGTTTGTGGTCCAACATCGCGGCCGTCTAAGAATGCATGGATATAAACTTTCTCCACGCCTTCTTTTGCTGCTAAGCGAAGAAGAGCAAACATATGGTTCATGTGACTGTGCACACCACCGTCAGAAAGTAAACCGAATAAATGAAGTGCAGTACCTTTTTCTTTTACGCTTTTAATTGCATTTTGAAAAGTTTCGTTCTTATCGAACTCACCTTCACGAATTGCAACGTTAACGCGTGTTAAGCTTTGATATACTACGCGGCCAGCACCGATATTTAAGTGACCAACCTCAGAGTTACCCATTTGACCTTCTGGAAGACCTACCGCCTCACCACAAGCTGTAAGCGTTGTGTGAGGGAATTTGTTCCAGTAACCATCAAAATTAGGTTTCTTAGCTTGTGCTACAGCATTCCCGTAAGTTTCTTCACGAAGTCCGAAACCGTCAAGAATGATTAAAGCTGTTGGCTTTCTCATTTTACCGCCCCCAGAAGACCTAAGAACGAAGCAGGCTCTAAGCTAGCACCGCCAACTAAAGCGCCGTCGATGTCAGATTGTGCCATATACTCTTTAATGTTTTCTGGTTTTACGCTACCGCCGTATTGGATACGAACAGCTTCTGCAGCTTCTGGAGAAACAGCTTCTGCAACAACTTTACGGATATGCGCACATACTTCGTTTGCATCTGCAGAAGAAGAAGATTTACCTGTACCGATAGCCCAGATTGGCTCATAAGCGATAACAGTTGCTTTAACTTGCTCTTCTGTTAAACCTGCAAGTGCTTTTGTCACTTGACCTGCTACTAGATCAAATGTTTTTCCGCTTTCGCGCTCTTCTAAAGTCTCACCACAACATACGATTGGTGTTAAACCATGTTCAAATGCTGCGATAGTCTTTTTGTTTACTGACTCATCTGTTTCAGCAAACATTTCACGACGCTCAGAGTGGCCAAGTACTACATAGCCAACTTTTAAGTCGCTAAGTGCTACTGGGCTAATTTCGCCAGTGAATGCACCATTTTTTTCGAAGTGCATGTTTTGTGCACCTACTTGTAAGTCAGTTCCTTCAGTTGCTGCTACAAGGCGCTCTAAGAATAGAGCTGGAGAGCAAACTACTGCATCAACAGCTGAAGCTGCTGGGATTTGACCTTTAACTTCCTCTACGAAGCTAACTGCTTCTGATAGAGTTTTATTCATTTTCCAGTTACCTGCGATAATTGGTTTACGCATGCTTTGCACCGTCCTTTTTCTTTGGCTGCTACTTATTTGTCGTTAAGACAAACTACACCTGGAAGCTCTTTACCTTCCATGAATTCTAATGACGCACCGCCGCCAGTAGAAATGTGGCTCATTTTATCAGCCATACCGAATTTTTCAACAGCTGCTGCAGAGTCACCACCGCCGATAACAGAGTATGTATCTTCTGCATCTGCTAATGCTTGTCCTACTGCTTTTGTACCTTCTGCGAATGGAGTCATTTCGAATACACCCATTGGTCCATTCCATACAACAAGCTTAGAATTTTTAATTACATCTGCATAAATTTCACGTGTTTTAGGACCGATGTCCACGCCTTCCCAGTTAGAAGGGATAGAGTCGATACCAACGATTTTAGTTGTTGCAGTTTCAGAGAATTCCTCAGTGATTACAACATCAACTGGCATGTAGAAGTTTACGCCTTTTTCTTTTGCAAGTTGCATAAATTCTTTAGCTAGTTCGATCTTGTCGTCTTCACATAGAGATAGACCAATTTCATGACCTAAAGCTTTAACGAATGTGTAAGCAAGTCCGCCACCGATGATTAAGTTATCTACTTTGTCTAATAGATGACGAATTACACCGATTTTATCTTTTACTTTCGCGCCACCGATGATAGCTGTAAATGGACGTTCTGGGTTAGAAAGTGCTTTACCAAGTACATCTAACTCTTTTTCCATTAATAGACCAGATACTGCTGGTAGGTAGTCTGCGATACCTGCTGTAGAAGCGTGAGCACGGTGAGCTGCACCGAATGCATCGTTTACGAAGATGTCAGCAAGTGCTGCAAATTCTTTCGCAAGTTCTGCATCGTTCTTTTCTTCGCCCGCATAGAAACGTACGTTTTCAAGAACTAATACGTCGCCTTCGTTCATTGCTGCAACCATTTCTTGTGCAACTGGTCCGAATGCTTCGTCCGCTTTTTTAACGTCTTTACCAAGAAGCTCGCCTAAACGTGCTGCTACTGGAGTTAAACGCATTTCTTCTACTACTTGACCTTTTGGACGGCCTAAGTGACTTGCTAAAATAACTTTCGCACCTTGCTCTACTAAATATTGAATTGTAGGAAGAGCTGCACGGATACGAGTTTCATCTGTAATTTTGCCTTCTTTCATAGGTACGTTGAAATCAACGCGGCAAAATACACGCTTACCTTTTAAATCTACGTCACGAATTGATTTTTTGTTCATTGGATTTCCCTCCGACTACTAGTTAGGATTGACAAAACCCACTCAAAAGCTTAACACATTTGCTTTTAAAACGAAAGAAGAGAGAGAGGGAACAAACCCTCTCCCTCGTTTTGTCATTGATAACTTATATAATTAAGAATTAAAGACCTTTTGAAGTCATGTAAGCTGCTAGGTCTACTACGCGGTTAGAGTAACCAGTTTCGTTATCGTACCAAGAAAGTACTTTAACCATGTTACCTTCCATTACCATTGTAGATAATGCATCGATTGTAGAAGAAGCTGTACATCCGTTATAGTCGATAGATACTAATGGCTCTTCGCTGTATCCAAGGATACCTTTTAATTCGCCTTCAGCTGCTGCTTTGAATGCTGCATTTACTTCTTCAACTGTTACTTCTTTGTCAAGTTCAACAACTAAGTCAACTAGAGAAACGTTAGCAGTTGGAACACGTACAGCGCCACCGTTTAATTTACCTTTAAGTTCTGGTAATACTAATGCTACAGCTTTAGCTGCACCAGTAGATGTTGGGATCATGTTTTCAGCTGCTGCACGAGCACGACGTAAATCTTTGTGTGGTAAGTCTAAGATTTGTTGGTCGTTAGTGTAAGAGTGAATTGTTGTCATCATTCCGCGTTTTACGCCGAATTTTTCGTTTAATACTTTAGCGAATGGAGCTAGACAGTTTGTAGTACAAGAAGCGTTAGATACTACGTTGTGGTTAGCTGCATCGTATTGTTCGTGGTTAACACCCATAACTACAGTGATATCTTCGTCAGAAGCTGGAGCTGAGATGATAACTTTCTTAACTGATCCACCTAAGTGTTTCTCAGCATCTGATTTTTTAGTGAAACGGCCAGTAGATTCTACTACTACTTCTACTCCGTAGTCGCTCCATGGTAATTGAGCTGGGTCACGCTCAGCGATAACTTTAATTTCTTTACCGTTAACAACGATGCTGTTTTCGTTAGCAGATACTTCTGCATTTAAAGTTCCGTGAACTGTGTCATATTTTAAAAGGTGAGCTAATGTTTTAGCATCTGTTAAGTCGTTGATTGCTACTACTTCTACCTCAGAGTTGTTAAGAGCTGCGCGGAATACGTTACGTCCGATACGTCCAAATCCATTAATACCAATTTTAGTCATTTGAATTTCCTCCTTGGGGGATTATATTAAAGGGTAAAACCCTTTGTTAACTGTTTTGCTGCACCTTCATCTGTAATTAGAATTGAAGTGTGCCCTTGTTTAATTACAGCCTGTATTGCTTTTGCCTTTGAAGAACCTCCAGCGACTGCAACAACGTGAGATACATTTTGTAAGTCCTCTAGTTGCATACCAACTGTTCTTACTTTATGAACAACATTTCCTTCTTCATTAAAGTAGTAACCGAAAGCTTCGCCAACTGCTTCGCTTGCCTGAATCTTTAACCAATCTGCTTCTGAAGTACTTCTGCGACGTGCCATTGTTAACGCATCACCTATTCCATGAATGACGATATTGGAAGATCGAATCAACTCAAGAACTTCTTTCACGGAAGGCTCTGTCACAATAGACGCATATGCTTCGCTACTAACATGGTCTGGAACATACAATAAGCGATAATTACTCATCGTATTTTGCGCCATCTTGGCACAAATGGTATTGGCTTCTAATTCAACACCTTCTCCAATTCCACCACGTGCTGGGACAAACAGCATATGTAAATCTTTGCAATCAAGTTGCATCATGTCCGCAGCAGCAGCTAGCGTAGTTCCTCCAGCCACAGCAACGATATTATTCGCTGTCAGACGGTCTTTTATACAAGTCACACAAGCACGGCCCATCTCCAGTTTGACCCAAGGTGATTCATCACTATCACCAGGGACAACGAAAACTTCATCCAAGTCTAATGTTTCCTTAAGTTGCTTTTCTAAAACCTTTAACCCGGAAATTTCTTTCATAAAGTCTTCCAAAGCAAGAACTAAAGCTGTTCCTTCTTCTGTCAAAGTCATTCCAGAAGAAGCGACGTGAACTAAGTTTTGTTCTTTCAAAACTTGAACTTCACTTCGCAATACTCGTTCTGTCATACCGAGACTTGCTGATAAGTTTCTTCTTCCAATCGGCTGCATGAGCCTAATGTATTGAAGAATTTGCATTCTCGTTTGCATAACAGGTAGCAGATCAGGTAATAATTTTTTTGTGTTCTGAATCCATGAGCGCATATCTTTTCTCCTCACTACATCGGTTCATTTTCCCTCGTGGTCACTTTACGTCCCGTAGTGACATTTTGTGTCCCACATAGGTTAAAAAAATAATCCCTGCTACGTGTATTATTGTAACAGGAGATAGAAACTTATTCAACTCTTAACTGCATTCTTTATATAGTTTATTATGACACCTTTGTGAATGTTACCATATTCTACTTGTTTTCCGTCCATTTCTACAACCGGAATCATTAAGTGATATTTTTCTAAAAGGTCATTATCTTCATATATATCTATTTCCTCGATTTGAAAAGAATATTCACATTGTACTTCCTGTAAAACTTGTTTTGCCTTCACGCAAAGGCCACAATCTTTTTTAGTATACAGTACAACTTTCATCTTCTTCACCTATCCGATCGTTTTTCGTAATGACGAAGCTGGGATAAGCATTTGTTCTCTATACTTCGCCACTGTTCTTCGAGAAATAACAATTTCATGCTCTTCTTCTAATAATTTTGAAATCTTTTGATCTGAAAGTGGCTTTTTCTTATCCTCTGCCCCAATTAGCGTTTGAATAAATTGTTTTACACGTTTTGTAGAAACTGCTTCATCTTCAGTCGTCGAAACGGCATTGCTAAAGAACGATTTCATCTCAAATAAACCGTGTGGTGTTTGCACATATTTATTTCGCGTCGCACGACTAATTGTCGATTCATGCACACTTAACTCTTCCGCTACCTCTTTTAAAGCGAGAGGTCTTAAATACTCTGGACCTTTCCAGAAGAAATCACGTTGTTTTTCCATAATAATAGTCATTACTTGCAGCAATGTCTGTTTTCTCTGCTTCAAACTGCGCATAATCCACTGCACATGCTGATACTTTTCTGATACGTAAGATGCTACTTCACTTTCACTATTATTAAGAAGCGCACTATATTCAGAATGAATTTCAATTCTCGGCATATTTCTCTCATTCATTTGTAAAACGAGGCGATCGCCATCTTTTTTCACCGCCATATCAGGTACAATGTAAAGTGGTTTATCTGAAGAAAACGCAAGACCTGGTTTTGGTTGTAATGACGTTATACAATTTACCGCACTCTGTAATTCCTCATTACTACATTTCAACACTTGAACGAGCTTTCGCCAATCTTTCTTCACGAAATAAGCGAAATGATCTTCTACAACCTCTTCTGCTAATCCATTACGCCTTTGTAAGCGCTTCAATTGTAAGGTTAAACATTCCTGAATATTACGCGCCCCTACCCCTGCTGGCTCCAGTGATTGGACAAGCTCTACAGAACGGTCGACTACATGAATATGTGCAGAAAGGAGCTCTGCTAACTCTTCATTCGTTTCTTGTAAATATCCATTTCCATCCATGTTCATAATAATGAAAGAAGCTACTTTTCGCTCTTCTTCATCTATTTTATAATACTGTATTTGATTTAATAAATGTTGCTGAATCGTTGTAGAATCCACACTGTAGATCTCCATCTGATTCTCGACTTGTTTGCTGGTACTTTTACTGTTGTTAGAGCTCTTTTTCTTCTCCCTCTCAAAACCACCTAACTCAATAAGGGGATTCTCTAACGATTGCTCATACAAAAACTCCGATAATTCTTGTACATTATACTGGAGCATTGTAATCGCTTGCCTTAACTCTTGTGTCATTGCCAAACGTAAGCTTTGTTCTTGTAAAAGACTTGCCTTCAAACTAATCTCCCCCTTGTTTCTATTGTACAATAAGTTTGGTAAAAGGAGAATCCTCACGCAGACACCCATTCCAAAATATTATTAATTTATATGTATTAATGAGATTTACAACTTACAACCGAAATTTGAATAATATTGAAAGAAAATAATAAAGTGAAACTTTAATCAGTGGGGGGTTTTGTCCATCCCCACTGATTATTAGCCCTTACCAATCGGGCTTTTACGGGCAGTCCGATCCCCACCTAACTTCTTTGCTTCCGCTGAATTTTGAGGTGGGGGTCTTACTGCCCGTTAATGCGGGATAAACTTTTTATAACCACATACTAATAGTAACTCTTAATTTTATATATAACAACATTAAATTTCTCTCTGTTCAATTCCAAAATAAAAAGAGCAGTTTAGGTATAGTGACGCTTCACTATGCCTAACTACTCTTTTATGATTTTTATTAAGGAAGAAACCTTTTATTCAACGCTAAGGAACTTTGATTCCTAATTACATAGGAATCATAGAGATAATCATTTGATTCACTAGACGCTCCTTGAATTCCCCTCATCTCTTCCACAGACAACTCAACTATTTTTTTCACGCTTCTCTCGCCACTACTATCCATCATTTTTTGTTTTCTTTTCGAAAAAAATCTCATTATTTATTCCCCCCTACAATTAATTATTTTTTAACAATTGACTAAATTTAAGGCTCTTACCACTTCTTAACACGCCTTTCGGATAGACCTTCGCTGCAAACATAGCAATTAAGCTGATACTAGCTAATAATACAACCATAGATGTAATAATTTCTAAACTCCCAACGGATCCATTAATAATCCTAACTACCATACTAATCGGAGCTGTAAACGGTACATATGATGTCACTCTTGATACTAGCCCTTCAGGGTTATCAAGTACTACTAATAGCTCCACCACTAAGCTTCCCATCAATATAAGAGTAATTGGCATCGTTGTTCCAGATAATTCTTCTGGCCTGCTTACCATAGAACCAAACACTGCGAAAAGTGCCGCATAAACGAAGTAACCGAGAACAAAATATAACAAGAAATATGCAGCGTGCTCACCTGTAATCATATTTACATCAATATTCACTCCAAAAAACGAATCCGATACCTTAAAAATTCCAGATTTAATATATAGCGCCATACTAAAGAAGAAGATAAATAACTGTGTCAAACTAGCAAGACCGACTCCTAAAATTTTCCCGAAAACCATATGGACAGGAGATACTTTTGTGACCATCACTTCCATAACACGTGAGGCTTTCTCTGATGCAACTGCTGTCGCGATAGCATTTCCATATGAAGTGATCGCTAAGTACATAATCGCTACTAATAAATATACTAGTAAAAATGAACTTGTTTCTTCATTATTTAAGTTTTGCTTTGTCGCTTGCACGTTCATCGTCAATGATTTCACAGCCTCTTCTGATAACTGTTGCTTAACTACCGCACTTTGAAAATACTGATTTTGTACAAATACCTGTGCACTTTGAATCAACTTAGGATTATCTAGCTTCATAAAGTAATCTAATACTGGTTCAGCACCCGCACCCTCTTTTAATATAAAGAGCGCTTCGACTTTCTTATCTAACAATTGTTGCTTATATTGATTTAATTTTGTTTTATCTCCTAAAGACCAATCCCATTCTGGCAGAGCTTTACTAAGATTAGATTGATCCACCGTAACATTGGGTGCTTCAGAAATAAATACAACCTTTGCTTTTTCTTTCTCCCCAGAAAACTTTTGTACTAAAGTTGGAAAAGAGAATAAGAATATCCCTCCTCCTATTAATAACAATGTCATCCCAATAAATATTTTCGTTCTCACACGGTCCCAGTATGTTTGCCCTAAAACAATCCAGAAATTCCTCATTACTTATGCACCCGCCTTTTCAACAAAGATTTGATGTAAAGAAGGTTCTTTAATAGAAACATCTCGGATATATTGTTTAGTTTTAATATCTTCAAGCAGCGAAAATGCATCCTCTCCATCATTAACTTTAATCATGAACGTACGATTAACTTTTTCAAAATTGAAATTTTTCTCCTTAAGAATAGGTTCAATATCCCCTTCCGTTTGCAACGCCATATATTTATATTGATAACTTTTCTTAATATCTGACAAAGCACCCGATAATACAAGTTGACCGTTTTTCATAATACAAATTTCCTCACAGAACGTTTCTACACTGTCCATTTGATGACTACAAAAAATAATCGTTTTTCTTTGCGCAATTAACTCAAGCACAACATTTTTTAACATCTCTGCATTTACAGGATCCAATCCACTAAATGGTTCATCTAGTATGATGAATTCCGGATTATGCAATATCGCTGAAATCAATTGGATTTTTTGTTGATTTCCCTTTGACAATTCCTCTGTTTTCTTCTTTAAATGTGGTGTCATTTCTAATTTTTCTAGCCATTGTAACGCATGCCTTTTTGCAAGATTAGCTGGCATTCCTTCTAACTTGCCGAAATACACCAATTGCTCCACTACATTCATTTTCGGGTATAATCCACGCTCTTCTGGTAAATAGCCAATAGATAGGTCTTTCTTTGAAAAAGGGCGATTATTCCATAGAATTTGGCCGCTATCCGGTTTGATTAAATCTAAGATCATACGAATCGTTGTCGTCTTACCAGCACCATTTCGGCCCAGCATCCCTAAAATTCCACCTTCTTCTACACGTATATTTAAATCATTAACGGCTTTATATTCACCAAATGTTTTATTTAATCCTTGAATTTCAAATGCCATATATAACATCCCCTTTACTGTTTAATAAAGTAAATAACTGCCATTCCTAAAGCAATTCCACCAATCATAAGTAAAAACTTTTTAAAATTCATCTTTATCTCTCCCATTTTTTGAAATTTGTATTTCGAAAATCAAGTGCACCCTTCGCATTTACAATACCTTTTCCAAAGTATTTTTTTCCGTCATCTAATGCGGGTTTGGCCCCCTGATATAATCTTGTTTTAACAAATCCATTACTAGGCTTCAGCCTAAATTTTTCTTTATATTCCGCAATTACAAGTGCGGCTGTAGCAGACACTTTAGGAACTGCTAGACTCGTTCCAATCATTAGCTCATACCCTCTATCAAACCCTAACCATTCACTTAGCTGGGATTGCGGAAGGTTTGTAGGATATGTGGTTAATACCATAGCTGTTTCATCTCCCACTTTTTCACTTTCCCACAAAGATCCATAATCTCCTGATGGAGCTGCAATATCAACATTGGTTCCATAATTAGAGTAATAAGCTAATCGATCATCTTTATTTGTTCCCGCAACAGTTACTACCCCCGGTAAACCTCCTGGCATATGAAGTTGCAAGTCGTTTTCATATCCTCTTTGCTTAGCTAATTGAAAAGGATTTGAAATATCGAATCCTTCTGTTCCAGAGGAAGCCACTAGCAAACTCCCTTTACTATTCGCATACTCTATTGCTCTTTTATAAGCTAAGTACACAGCTCCTTCTTCTGGATCTTTAATGGACTTGTATGTTCCTAAACTTAAATTAATAACATCCATACCATCATTTGCAGCCTCTACAATAGCTTTAATAATCCAGCTTGAATCCGCAGAACTACCTTGAAATACTTTGTATGGTACAATCCCAATTTTGGGCGCTACCCCCTTTATTTTCCCATCAGCAGCTATTAACCCCGCAATCATTGTTCCATGACCAATATTATCTTCAATTGATTCTACATTCGGAACTAAAATTTTCCCCTGACTAACTATATTTCCCTTTAGCGCAGGATGATTTACATCAATCCCACTATCAATAACACCAATCTTTACACTATGATTTCCTTGTTCAATTTTATAGCTCTCTCCATTTTCTGTTACCTTATCGACATCCCATTTCCATTTGCTATAATCGACCTCTTCTTGTTCTAGTTGTGAAGGTGCGTATTTTGTTATATTCGAAGGTTTCTTTACTATAGCAGGCGGCTTTAATTCCACTACATCCTCTCTACCTGCTTTTTCAATTATCCCTTTATAATTTTTTAATAAATACTGCTTCGCTTCTTGTACTCTTTCTAAATTATCACCTTCGATATTCAGCATCTTAATTTCTTTTATTACTTCTAGCTTTAAATCGGGATATTTATCTCTAATTTCCTTTATCATCTCATCCGTATTTTCACCTTGCCTCAATGTAAACACATACGAATTTTCTTTAATTTGATTATG
The DNA here is from genome assembly GCF_050172095.1 of Bacillus sp. GMs2/2. NCBI lineage: Bacteria > Bacillati > Bacillota > Bacilli > Caryophanales > Bacillaceae > Bacillus > Bacillus sp. GMs2/2. The sequence continues at coordinate 3,811 of NZ_JBNLYE010000045.1, read as the reverse complement.
TTTCATTTCTTCAGCGCTTATCGTACTAACTCCAACTATAGGAAGGTTTAATAATAATCCTACTGTAATTCCAGCACCTATTTTCGCTATAGTGTTTCGATATTTAGGCCAATCTTTCACTTTTAATCCCTCCTTTTACTTCCTGAGCTTTTGACAATTGATAATAATACCCTTGCTTCTCAAGTAATTCTGTATGTGATCCTATCTCTACAATTGCTCCCTTATCCATAACAATAATCTTATCTGCATTCTTAACCGTACTTAACCTATGTGCAATGACAATCCTTGTACATAACATATCAGTTAAATTCTCATCAATAACTCTTTCAGACAATGTATCAAGTGCACTTGTCGCCTCATCTAATATTAGAATAGATGGGTTTGTTACCAATGCTCTAGCTAATATTAATCTTTGCCTTTGCCCACCAGAGAAGTTAACTCCAAATTCAGATACCATCGTTTGAAAATTTAATGGTAGCATCATAATATCTTCTAATATATTCGCTTGCTTCGATGCCTCAATTACTCCATTCGGAGGCACCCCTTTCCTTTGCGCAATGATATTTTCTCCTACCGTTTTGTTAAACAATCTCGCTTCTTGGAAAACAACCCCTATTGATTTCCTTAAAAATTTCAAATTTAACTTTTCACTTTCAATCCCATCAAATCGAATTTTCCCATTCGTTGGTGTATATAGTCCGAGAAGCATTTTTACAATTGTACTTTTTCCAGACCCAGACGCCCCAACAATTGCGACCTTCTCACCAGCTTTGATTTTAAATGAAACATTCTGAATTGCATCTTCACTGAAATAATTGTGACGATAAGAAACATTGTCAAACTCAATATCACCATTCAGTTTCTTAATTCCTGAAAATTGATTGACCTCTCTCTCCGATCTTGCATGCATTACATCGTAAATCCGCTGAATATAGGAGCTAATATAAATCAATTCACCATAGCCACTCCCAATGGAAATAATCGGAGTTATAAACGAAATCGCTAACGCATTAAAGCCGAGTACACTTCCTAATGTCATATTTCCAGCTAGCACCTGTTGTCCACTGAACCAAAGTAGAAACAACGGTAAGATAAATTGAATAGAACCCGCTAATGTATTCATCAATGCCGTCCATATAGATCTCTTCTCTGCATGAATAAGCTGAGAACCAAAGCGTTCTTGCCATTCTTTATATACTTGCTTTTCCAATCCCATAACCTTCACGTCACTAATCCCATTAATACTCTCAGACAAAATCCTTTGAACTTGAGCTTGAGCCGAAACCTCTTTATCAGCTAACTTCTTAGAAACAGTCGTGCTCATGACAAGTAGGGCGAATATAACACTCCCAACTGCTAACACAACGAATCCTAATAAGGTCGAATAACGAAACATGAAAAATAAGTAAGTGAAAAGCAGAATTCCATCTATAAGAAAGGAAATTACCTTAGTAGATAATATTTGTCTAATATATACATTGGAATTTGCTCTAAATAACAGTTCTCCCATAGAGCGATTCTCAAAAAAGTTATAAGAAAGACTTAATAGTTTTTCTATAAAACTTTGCATTAAAGACATATCAATTGCCGTTTGCAACTTCGCTATTAGGAAACCTCTTAACGAAGCAAATACTTGATAACTTATTAGCAATACTAAAATGCTGTAACCTATCATATTCATATAGCTCGGATCTCTCGGAATAATTACATGGTCAGTCATCCAACTTGTGACAAATGGAATCACCAGCGCAAAAGCCTGAATTATCAAAGAGGCTAATACAATTAAAGCTATTAATTTCTTTTTCCCTAACACAAACGATAAAAAGAATTGCAAATGAGAGACACCTTTTTGTTTTTGAAATGACTCATCTGGTTCTAGTGTTAATACAAATCCAGAATACTTTTCCTCCATTTCTTTTTTAGAGATTTTATTTCTTCCGTAAGCAGGGTCTATAACTATAGCCCCCTTTTTTGTCACTTTCTCTAGGACTACATAATGTTTATGTTCCCAATGGATAACTGCTGGTAATTTAACTTCACTTAAAGCTTCATATTCAGCTTTATATCCTTTTACTTGAAAACCATTTTTCCTAGCAATATGCATAAGCTGGTATAAAGATGTACCACCTTTTGGAACACCAAACTCTTCTCTTAATTCAGCTAACGAAACATGCTTTTCATAAAAACTAAAGACCATCGCCAATGAGGCTAATCCACATTCGCTATGTTCCATCTGTTCTATAAAGGGCACCTTTGCCATTTTATTCCCCCCTATCTCTTTAACTATTAATCATAGCAACACCCTCATGGTTACCATGATTAAAATTAAATTCAAATGTAATTAATCCTAAAAAATATGCAGCTATTCCAATTTGGACCCTTGAATGTATTTCTAACTTTCTTTTAATTGAGGCTACTAATTCCCCCACTCTCCTTCTACTAATAAATAACTCCCTTGCTATTTCAACATCCTTCAAACCTCGTGCAATCAACACAGCTACTTCTTTTTCTCGACCACTTAAAACTTTCTTCATCATTCTCCTCCTTTATTCTCAATCCATATTAGATTATTTTTTTTCGTTTATTAAACTGTGTTGTCTTAATCTGTACTCATATCATATCCTTCTTTTAAACGTTATTGTCCGCAATGCACGTTGTAGTTACCGCAAACAAATTAGCGGGATTCTCCGCAACATCTTCAAAAAAAAAAAACACATCGCATTTGCGATATGCTTAATTGTGAAGATGTCCCTCTTATGTTACAATTGGAATATTCCGAATTTTTACAAAAGGGGAGCTGCGAGTGATTTATTCATTACAAAATGAATTAATTTTGCGTGCAAAAAAACTGGTTTATGGACATTTTTTCGAATCTACATTACGTCAATGTTCTTCAGAATATATTGAATACAAATTCAATGATTCTACTCGTTTTGCTAACATCACTCTCGTACATTATGAAATATTTCAAGATAATCAAAATGAAGAAGAAAAACAATTACTGCTAACAATTATAGAATTACTTATGCTCGCTCTAGATATTATGGATGATATTCAAGACGAAGATTTCTTAGAAGGACCTTGGACAAAACATCCAATTGCCACAAATCTCAATATAATTATGGGATTTTTACTTATTTGTTTGCAAGAAATTGACAAGGCTTCCCTTTCAATTCAAATGAAAAACTGGCTCAAAAATGAAATACACTCTTCTATTTTAAACTCTATTAATGGACAACAACTAGATCTTAAAAATGAAATCCATTCCGAGAAAGATTATATTGATATGGTAACTCACAAATCTGGATATCTAATTAAACTTGCATGCTTATTAGGAACAGGGAATATCAACCCTATCCAGCGTTCTTTAATTGAAAACTACGCACTATGTATAGGCGTTATTAATCAAATAAAAAACGACATGCGTGATATTATGCAATGGGATAAGAAAAATGATTTTCTTAATTTAAAGAAAACTTTACCAATACTATATTATTTAAATAGTAAAAATGATAACTTTATACTTATAAAAAACTTCTTTAATCAAGAGATACAATATGATGAATTAAATAATCAAACATTAGATTCTTTAAAACACATATTACTGTACGGTGGATCAATGGAGTACTGCTCCGTTATGCAGAACCTATATGTATACAAATCAAAAGGATACATCGAACAACTTTCACTCAGTCAAGCAAATAAGGATAGGTTAATTGATACTCTAATTTAGTTTACTTCCATGTCTCAGCAGCTTTACTAAGTAAAGACGATTTATTTAAAGTACCTAAAATAATTTCTAATTCTTGTT
>NZ_JBNLYE010000044.1:0-25067 GCF_050172095.1 Bacillus sp. GMs2/2 | reverse complement strand
ATGAAATACATCATTTAATATTTCTTGTGAGTGATTACCTTGTAAAAAATTTTTTAACCCTTTAAAAATCTCTTCTGATAAAAAACTCTTTTGACTTTCAAGCTTATTCATCACATCTTCAATAGAATGATCAATCTTACATGCCATACTAAACTTCCCCCTCTATCCTCTATAAATAATATCCTCAGCTAACGATGTAAACACTTCTCCAACAAGAGAATCTTCATCATATACAGATGAACCATTATTTTCTTCACGTTTCGCAAAAGGTATTTGAGCAATTACTTCTGTTTGCAATTGTTCTGCAAGCATTTCGCCGCCGCCTTTTCCGAAGAGATAATTTTTCGATCCATCTTGTTCTTCATAATAAGCCATATTTTCCACAATACCTAAAATCTCATGCTTCGTATGTTTTGCCATTACACCGACTCTTGAAGCAACGAATGAAGCTACATTGTGCGGAGTTGTAACAATTATTTCTTTCGCTTGCGAAATCATCGCTGCAACATCGATCGCAACATCTCCTGTACCTGGTGGTAAATCAAGTAATAAATAATCTAATTCTCCCCAGTGCGTATTCGCAAGAAAATTTTGAATCCATTTATTTAGCATCGGTCCGCGCCACATAACTGGGTTATTTCCTTCTGTAAAAAATCCCATCGACATGATTTTAACACCGTGACTAATGACTGGAATTGCCGTTTGATCAATCATCGTTGGTTTCTTATTCGTTTCCATCATAGCTGGAATACTAAAACCATATATATCTGCATCTAATATCCCCACCTTTTTGCCCATACGCGCTAGTGCAGTTGCAAGATTAATTGTCACCGTTGATTTTCCAACTCCACCTTTTCCGCTCGTTACAGTAATAAAACGTACTCCTGAATCCGAGCGAAGCATGCTCGGCATACCAGTTTCTGTTCTAGTATTTTTCTTTAATTTCTCTGTTAAAGCTGTACGTTCTTCTTGTGTCATAGAACCAAATGTTACCTCCACTTTAGAGGCACCAATTGCGTGAAGTGATTCTTCAATATCTTGTTGAATTTTTGCTTTTAACGGACAACCTTGGATTGTTAGTACTACTTCAAGTTTAACCTCTGTTCCGTTCATTTGTATATTTCTAACCATATTTAATTCTACAACACTTTTGTGTAACTCTGGATCCTCTACATGTTTTAATGCATTCATTATTTGTTCTTGAGTAAGCATAGAACTCATCCCTTCTCTTATTCTAATTTATATACAACATTTTCTTGGCGCTTCATCTGGTGAAAAAGCTTATCATCCACCGCTAACAGGCGGGATTAATGCGACTATATCTCCAGCTTTTATCATCTCTTCATTCATTACAAACTCTTCGTTAACAGCGACCATCACTTTATCCAACGATTGTAAACAATAGCTGGCTTTAAGCCATTCTTTTAATTGTTGCACTGTCATTTCTTGCTTTTCTGAAATCACTAATCGATCCGATCCAACTTCCTCACGCAAATTTGCAAACAATAAAATTATAATCATTTTCTCATTCTTCCTTCTTTGGTTTTCCTTCTGGATATGGTGTATTTTCAAGTTGATCTCCAATCCACATCGTTCCATCTTCCCAAAATTCTTTTTTCCAAATTGGAACAATTCGTTTTATACGTTCAATCGCGTACTCATTCGCTTCATAAGCTACTTTACGATGCGGTGATGAAACTGCAATGACTACCGCAATATCCATTATTTCTAGCCGCCCTACACGGTGCGTAATTGCTACTTTTGTATCCGGCCATCTTTCACAAATTTCTTCTCCAATTCTCATAAGTTGTTTTACTGCCATCGGTTTATATGCTTCATACTCTAAATGTAGCGTTCGTTTTCCTTTTGTTAATTCTCTCACCGTACCAATAAATGTTGTAATCGCACCTGCTTCTCTTCTTGCGACTTTATTCGTTACTTCTTCAACTAAAATCGGATTATCTACAATCTCAAATAGCACTTGTTCCATTAAAACCACCTCTCACTTTATGAAATGTCCAAGGCCATTCACTACCTTCGTTATCTTCTAATAAAAGAACATCGACAAACATATCTTTTTTATATCCTCTTGTCCCGCCCGGCAATACGATAAACGCGTTGGATTTTGCCAATGAAGAAACTGAGCTAGATTTATCAAACCCTGATGGATAAGCGATTAATTTCCCCTCATCATATTGCAATTTTGCTCGTACAAATCTTGTAAATGGATTCGGTTTTAGAAAATCTTCTCCTAATAACGCTTTTTCTCTTTTTAAATGTACTTTTTCACTAAACATATACGTCCGAATACACGGTCTTACGAATAATTCAAACCCTACGTAACAAGCTGATGGATTTCCTGATAAACCAAATAATAACTTGCCATTTAATTGTGCTACAGTCGTAACACTTCCTGGTCGCATTGCAACTTTATTAAAAAGAACAGATGCACCTAACTTTTCGTAAATAGCTGGTAAATAATCATAATCTCCTACTGATACACCGCCCGTTGTAATTAACATATCTACTTGGCCAAGCGCTTCTTTCACAGCTGTAAAACACGTATTAAAATCATCACTAAACTTCCCAAAATATTTTACTCTTCCGCCCGCTCTTCGAATTTGAGACAATATCATGTACGTATTACTGTTTCGGATTTTCCCTGGCTGTAATGAATCATTGACATCCAGTAATTCACTCCCAGTCGCTAACAGTCCAATTACAGGCTTTCTCGCAACTGGTACTTCACTATAACCGAATGTAGCAAGAAGAGCTGAAATACCTGGATTAATGTAAGATCCTTTCTTTGCAAGAACCGTTCCTTTACGAGCATCTTCACCTTGAAAAGAAATATTGTCGCCCTTTTTGAATGATCGCTTCACTTCCATATAATTGTTGCCATTCTTCTCATATTGACGAGTCAGCTCTAACATAACAACCGCATCACACCCATTCGGAATTTGTGCTCCCGTCATAATTCGAACTGCTTGAAACGGAGCTACTTTCTCATGGAATAGCGATCCTGCACCAATTTCACCCACTACTTCAAATACAATTGGCGTTTCATAACTTGCTAAATTAGTATCTTCTGCTCGAATAGCAAATCCGTCATATGGCGAACGATTAAATGACGGTACATCATGGTCAGCTACTAAATCCTCTGCTAATATACGTCCATAAGCTAATTCAATTGGTAATAGCTCCTTTAAGCCTTTATCAGCAAATCCCATCACTTTACGAACAGCTTCTTCAACCGTAATTGGCACTCTTCTTTCCATTGTTGACACCCTCTCTATTAACCGAATACGCGATAATATAGTTGTTTCGCTTTCGAAATATCATTTGTACCATGAATAAAAACACGACCATCTCGAAAAACAACCACGCGGTAATCATCGAATTGGCAAGATAGTAAATACGGATTCCGATCTACTTTCCCCAGTTTTTGTAATACTTTTTCTATATCATCAAAATTGTATTTCCTATTGTCTACTGTTCTAATTTGAACTGTATTTCTTCCGCATAAAACAGCTGCTTTCGTTTGATTTTCGTATGATAAATAAGGATAAGTTCGATTCAAACCGCATGAGAGACAAGCGTCTGTTTTTATTTTCCCTAATTTTATAAAATGATTTTGATTACTCCATATATCAAACATGAAAAATGTTTTTCTAATTGCTGAGAAATCTTCCACTAAAATTTTGAGTGCTTCTGCCACTTGATATGCTGCGACGATTTGAACAGTCGGGCTAATAATTCCAGCGGTATCACATGTCACACCTGTAACAGGAATATTTTTCAGCATACAATGTAAACACGGTGTCACTTGCGGAATAATTGTATAACTCATACCATACGATCCAACGCAAGAACCATATACCCAAGGAATATTATGTTTTTGTGATAAATCATTTATTACAAATCGAATATCAAAATTATCTGTTGCATCAATGATTACATCTACATTTTTTAATAGACCTTCCATATTTTCTGAAGTTGCATCCATTACGAAAGCATGTATTTGTACTTCCGAATTAATTTGTTCTAACCGATTTTTTGCAGCAATTGCTTTCGGCATTTTCTCTCTCGCATTTTGTTCAGAGTACAATTGTTGCCTTTGTAAATTACTCCATTCAACGTAGTCACGATCAATAATCGTCAACTTGCCAACACCTGCACGTACGAAACTTTCGGCACTTGCACTTCCTAATGCGCCTGCCCCTACAATTAACACATGTTTATTTCGAATTTTTTCTTGTCCTTTACTCCCAATTGGTTTGAACAACTGTTGTCGTGAATACCGATCAGCCATTACATACCCTTCCTCTCAAGAACTCTATTTCATATTAGAATGTTGTTTCTGATAACAAGCAAAGTAAGCAAAACCAACAAACCCAGCTCCTCCAATTACATTTCCGATAAAAACAGGAACAAAATTTTTAGCCAAATCCATCCACGTTAGATGACCAGCAAAAATAACAGCGGAAATGACAAACATATTTGCTACTACTTGCTGAAATCCAATCACTACAAATGCCATAATTGGAATCCAAATTCCGATGATTTTCCCGACAAAATCACTCGTCCCATAAGCAAGCCAAAGAGCAAGACAGACGAGCCAATTACAACCAATTGCTAAAATTAAAGTTCTCCCAAATGATTCATGTAACTTCCCTTCCGCTATCGCTACCGTTTTATTTAAATACTCTCCCTCTGTTAATCCGCCAAGATGCCCAAAGCAATACGCAACGAAAATTGCCCCAATAAAATTCATGAGAGTAATCCAAACCCAGTTATTCAGTACACTTATCAATGTAATTTTCTTTGCATAAAGCGCCATAGACAGTGACATCATATTTCCCGTAATTAATTCTCCTCCTGCTAATACTACGAGCATGAGTCCAATAGGAAATACTGCTCCTCCTAAAACATTCACTAGACTTCCCCAGCGCTCAGGTAAATTCCCTAAAACTCGAATGTTAAGTAAAAAACCTATCGCAATAAACGCTCCTCCTAAAAAACCGAGAATAAGCATCGCTGGCAATGTCTGTCTTACTTTTTGAACACCGGCCTCAATGACAAGCTCAGCAATTTGTTCCGGCTTATGAAATGCCATTACCCATTCCTCCATTTTCTCCAAATAAAAAAGCAGCTTCAAAAAACCTCCTCAAAATAAAGGTTTTTGAATGCTGCTTAATTTCTCTGCACATCTTTTACAGAGATATCAATCATCACTTTTACTATAAAATAGAAAATCCACAACTCTTGTAAATTTTCCATTTTTTCACTATGAAGCTAGCTATATATTAACCACCGATATGTGACATTTCAATTTTAGGTATTGTTTTCTTATTTGTATGATTTAAGCGTTCATCTGAATAACGATCTTCCCTATTATTCCATATATCGCGTACTACATCTGTAATGTCCTCATCTGTATGTTCAGAACGAAGCAATTCTCTTAAATCATTTCCTTTAGAAGCAAATAAGCAAGTATATAATTTTCCTTCTGCAGAAATACGAGCTCTCGTACATGATGAGCAAAAAGAATCTGTTACTGATGAAATAATACCTATTTCCTCATCACTTCCTATATAACGATACCTAGTAGCCACTTCACCAGAATAATTTGCTTCTATCCGTTCTAACGGCATAACTTGATGAATCGTATCTACTATTTCTTGTTTAGAAATGACTTCTTTTAAATCCCAACCATTATAATTTCCAACGTCCATATACTCAATAAAACGAAGAATATGCTTATTTTCCTTAAAGTATTGCGCCATCTGCAAAATGTCCTGTTCGTTTTTTCCCTTTTGAACGACCATGTTTATTTTAATTTTCATTCCAACTTCAGCTGCAGCCTGTATTCCTTCCAGAACCCTTTGCACTTTGCTCCTATTACCATTTAAATAGAAAAACCGCTCTTCTTCTAAGGAATCTAAACTAACTGTCACACGTGATAAACCCGCCTTATATAAATCAGGAGCAAACTTTTTAAGTAACGATCCATTGGTTGTTAAACCGATATCTTCTACACCATCAATTTTATTAAGGCGCTCAATAAGCTTTGGAAGCCCTCTTCGAAGTAACGGTTCTCCGCCTGTAATCCGTAATTTTCTCACACCTAAAGAAACGAAAATACGTGTTATCCTTTCAATTTCATCAAAAGATAAAATTTTATCATTAGACAAAAACGAGTAATCAGGACCAAATATTTCTTCTGGCATACAATATCGACAGCGAAAATTACAGCGATCAGTAACTGAAATACGTAAATCCTTTAACGGACGTTGCAACTTGTCTAATGTAACTGATTTCATCTTCATTGCCTCACTTTTATTTTATATTTAAAACACGTTCTGGATGGGTATACACATTTAAGGAGTGATTACGAATAAATCCTATTGTCGTAATACCTAAATCTTCCGCTAGTTGCAAAGCTAACTCAGTTGGAGCTGATTTTGATAGTATAATTTCACAACCGATTTTTGCAACTTTCAATAATATTTCCGAAGAAATACGACCACTAAAAACAATGATTTTATCTTTTATAGAAATATCGTTTCTTAAACAATAACCGTAAATTTTGTCTAGTGCATTATGCCTACCAATATCCATTCGGCTTAAAATAATACCATTCACATCACATAAAGCTGCATTATGAACCCCACCAGTATGATGAAACGTATCCGCAGATTGCTGCATTTCTTTCATTAACCGAAAACAATCCTCTGCCGCAACCTGTACATGGACACCCTGCATTTTTTTTGCACTTAGTGCATCATTGGCAAAAACAAACCCTTGCCTACTCATACCGCAACAAGACGTAATATATCGTTTATTTTGCATTTGTTCATAATACGGATTTACTTTTGTCGTTGTTACATGTACAAATCCTTCTTTCTCCTGCACCCATACACTATCAATATCTTCATACTTTCGAATGACTCCTTCAGACGCTAAGAATCCTATTACCATATCTTCTATATATTCTGGAGTACTAACCATTGTAACAAACTCCTGTCCGTTCATTTTAATGGTGACAGGAAACTCTGTTACAATGCTGTCCTCTATATGCTTAAACGCCCCTTGTTCATAACGAAAGATTTCTCTTTCTACCTGTATCGGTTTCACGATCAGTATCCTTCTCTCACGTTATATTTTTATCGAAAACAAATACCGAAACTGCAATATCTTCTTCTACTTTCATATCTGAAAACAAATTCACTAATTTTGCTCCAACAAGTTCCTCCAAATGTTCACGGGAATTCGCAGCATACACCTCTTGAATCATTTTCGTTCTAGCCATATGGACCATTTCCGCACCGTCCATCGTACTTGAAATAAATTTTTCAGTAGGTGTTAAGTTTCCATAAAGAGTCGCTATAGCCATATTTTCTGCAAAAACAGTATGAATTCGTTCTGGTCCTTTTCCGAAAAGTTCTTTTCGAAGTTTTCGTATCATATCATTAAATTCATGTACTTTTTTTGACATACAATTATACCTCCCAAAAGCCTCATTTTACTTTATTATATATTTTACCAAAATGAGCCTTCCGCCCAAACTATTTCGTACAAATATTTAGGCGGAAAGGTTCACTTCATGAAGTTTATTCGTCTTTTAACCCTTTCCCCATACCTTTTAAGAAATGAAGCCCAAACCCGATAGCACGGTTAATATCTGGGTCTTTCAATACTTTCATAAGATCGAATACCCCTACTTTTTTATTACTTTCTAGATGTTCATTACCTTCTTCTAGCCCGACTAATAAACTACCTATAAGCTTTTTCGTAAGTTCTGGGTCAAGTTCAGTTAACGCCCCTGCAGCACCCATCATATTATTAATTAAATTTGTAACAGGCTCACGAGTTACTTGACCTAGAACGATCTTTGCAATTGGTTCTTTCGCTTTCAGCATAGAATTTGCAGCTTCTAGCATTCCAATGTCATTTAATTCCCCTACTATATTAAACATCTGATTTAGAGCTTCTTCATTATTAGTTAAAAGCTCCTTTAAATCATCTAATTTTTGCTGTTTTATTTCTTCCTCAGTTAATTCTTGTTTTTGAATCATTTTTATAGGTGCAGCCATAGTTTTCTCCTCCTACTTATCCGTTAAATGCACATACCCTGGACGTGCCCACTTACGATGTACCTCAATTCCAGCTTGAGGGTGACGTTTTTTATTGCGTGGGTTCGCTTTTGGCATCGGATTTTCGCCATCAACTTCTAACACTTCCATACGTACTTTCGTTTGTTTATACGCAGGTGTATTCGTACGTACGTCCACAGCGGGGCCTGTTAAGAAATTAATTGCCGTTTCGTTATCTGTAGAGTTCATCGGTAAATATAACTCATTCGCTTTTACACGATCCGTAACGAGTGCACGTAATTTTAATGCTCCAAAAGGAGAGACAAGACGAACTAACGAACCTGTTTTTACGCCACGTTCTTTTGCAAGGTCTGGAGAGATTTCAACGAAAACACCAGGTACTTTCGTTTGAATACCTGTTGATTTATTTGTCATATTCCCTTCATGGAAATGCTCAAGCATACGACCGTTGTTAATGTGAAGGTCAAACTCGGCTGGAAATTCAGCTGGACGTACCCAGTCAGCAATCGCAAAACGAGCTTTTTTATCTGGGAAGTTAAATCCATCTTGGAACAGAAGTGGTGTATTTGTTCCATCAAAACTTCCCCAATGGAAACTGTTCCATCCTTCAAGAACTTCATAGTTCGCTTGCGAGAATAATGGTGATAAACTTGCCATTTCAGCAAAGATTTCACTTGGGTGGCTATAATTCCAGTTTGCCCCTAGTTTATTCGCAACCTCCTGGACGATCCACCAGTCTGGTTTCGCATCTCCTAGCGTAGGAAGAACTTGATATAATCTTTGGACACGGCGCTCTGTATTTGTGAAACTACCTTCTTTCTCAAGAGATGGCGCTGCTGGTAATACAACATCTGCATATTGAGCAGTTTTAGAAAGGAAAACATCTTGCACAACGAAGAAATCAAGGCTCGACAACACTTCATGTACATGATTTGCATTAGAATCTACAAGAGCCATATCTTCTCCGACAAGATACATTGCTTTCATTTTTCCTTCGTCAATTGCATGAAGCATTTCAATATTATTAAGACCTGGTTCACTATCAATTTTCACTCCGTAAGCAGTTTCAAATTTCGCACGTTCCATTTCGTTAGTAACGTGCTGATATCCTGGAAGCCATCCTGGTAAAGTACCCATATCACAAGCACCTTGTACGTTATTGTGACCTCGAAGTGGGTATGCACCTGCTCCTGGACGACGATAGTTCCCTGTTGCAAGAAGTAAGTTTGAAATTGCAGCGGAAGTATCAGAGCCACCTGTATTTTGCGTTACCCCCATACCCCAAAGGATACATGTACCATCCGCATCACGAATCATTTCAGCCATTTGAATAAGTGTTTCTTTTGAAATACCTGTTACTTCTTCTGCATATGCAAGTGTATATTCTTCTAGGCTCTCTTTGAAATCTTCAAAGAAGTTTACATTCTCATTAATAAATTCTTGATCATGCCAACCTCGATCAATCATATATTTTGTAACAGCCATTAACCATACTTGATCTGTTCCTTGTTTTGGACTAATAAAGACATCTGATCGCTCTGCCATTTCTGTTTTACGAAGATCCGCTACAATTAACTTTTGTCCGTGTAATTTATGTGCACGTTTAATACGTGTAGCTAAAACAGGATGACCTTCTGTCGGATTACATCCTACAATAATAACAAGACCAGATTGTGCAATATCTTTAATCGTTCCGGCATCACCGCCCATACCAATTGTACGGAATAAACCATCCGTTGCTGGTGATTGGCAATAACGTGAGCAATTATCAATATTATTCGTTCCAAATACTTGTCGAGCTAATTTTTGAATTACATAATTGTCTTCATTTGTAATTTTAGAGGAAGAAATAAATCCGATAGAACCTTTGCCGTACTCTTCTTTAATAGCGCCTAATTTATTTGCAACTACATTCAGTGCTTCTTCCCATGTAGATTCAACAAACGTTCCATTTTTACGAATTAAAGGTTTTGTAATTCGCTCTTTAGAATTTACGAAATCCCATCCAAATTTCCCTTTTACACAAGTCGAAATTGCGTTAACTGGCGCATCTGAAGATGGCTGTACTTTAAGGATTTTACGCCCCTTCGTCCACACTTCAAACGAACAACCTACACCACAAAATGTACATACTGTTTTCGTTTTTTTCGTACGAGTCTCACGCATAGATGCTTCTACTTCTGAAATCGCAAAAATCCCGCTATATCCTGGTTCTACTTCTTTAATAAGGTCGACCATCGGTTCAAGAATGTCTGGCTTTAATCCTGTCATAAATCCAGCTTCACCGAGCATCGATTTCTCCATTAAAGCATTACAAGGGCAAATCGTTACACATTGACCACAGCTAACGCATGAAGAATCATTAATATTTACTCCTTCATCCCAAATAACTCGTGGGCGTTCCGCTTCCCAGTCTATCGATAACGTTTCATTTACTTGTAAGTTTTGACACACCTCAACGCATTGACCGCATGCAATACATTGATTAGGGTCATAGCGATAAAACGGATGCGTCATATCAACTTCACTTACATCTACTTTCGGTTCATAAGGATATTTTTGATGTTCAATTTCCATTAATTCTGCTGTATTATGCAGTTTACAGTTCCCATTGTTGTTGTCACATACTGTACAGTATAATAAATGATTTTCTAGTAACCGATCCATCGCCTCTGTTTGTGCTTCTTTTGCGCGAACAGAAGCACGTTCAATGCTCATACCTTCCGTTGCTATCGTCGAACAAGAACGCATTAACTTTCCGTCAACTTCTACAATACAAGTGTCACATGTTTGAATAGGATCTACTTCTGGCACATAACAAATTTGCGGATGTTCAATCCCGTTCTCATTAATAACACCCAATATCGTTGAACCGGGCTCCGCTGTATACTTTTTTCCGTCAATTGTAATATGAACCATGTTGTTATTCATGGTCTTTCCCCCTTTTTGAGAATAAAAAAACTCCACCACGAAAATATACGCACCACATTTCGGCACGTTATTATCATGGTGGAGTAGTTTATTAGCACATCTTGCTAAAATACCAATCCATTTATTCATAAATAAAACGATAGAGTCATAACAGGTCATATCACGATTCCATCTTTAACACTATAATTATAGCGTTAAAGTTAAAAATATACAATATAAAATTTAAACTACGCATATGTCAGCTTGTAACTATCCATAATAACCCATATAAAACATAACAAGGAGTAAGCGAACAAATGGGGTCTTTTAATAAATGGATGCGTGGTGAAAAATCTTTTTCTACCCAAGAGCAAGCTGATTACGCATTAAATAAATCTATCTCTTCTTCCCTTTCCCTTAATTTAAAGCACTTGTCCAAACTGTTTAGCGGTATTCCAGAATTAATAACACGCACTTTTCCATTAAAAAACGGACAGGAAGCTGCACTTATATATATGGAAGGACTTGTAGACAAAACTGTTATTAACGTAAACATTCTTCGTCCTCTCTTATTTAAAGAGTGGAATGAAGACGATTTTTGGGAAGCTTCTGTTTCTATCGGAAATATAAAAAAAGTTCAACAGTGGACAGATATTGAACAATCTCTTTTACACGGCAAAAGTATTTTATTTATAAACGGGCAACTATCTGCTTTAGAGCTTGATACGCAAGCGGCACCAAAAAGGAGTATTGAAGAACCTACAACAGAGAGCTCCATAAAAAGCTCACACGAAGGATTTAATGAAGTAGCGAGCGACAGCCTTGCACTTATTCGTCGATATATTCCAAATCGCGAATTGAAAGTGAAGGAATTCACTGTTGGTGAACGAGCTACTTCAAAGGTTTTTTTGCTTTATCTAGCAGATGTTGCGAACGAAAATGTCGTAAAAGAAATGGCATCCCGTATCGAGTCAGTAAAAGTTGATGCGATTCTTACTACTGGTGAATTAGAAGGATTTGTTGAAGATAATTCCTTTACTCTCTTTCCACAATTATCAATAACTGAACGTCCTGACACAACAGCACATCATATTCTAGATGGGCGAATTGCCGTTATTGTAGATCGCTCACCAGGCGTATTAATAGGACCTATGACCTTTTCATCCTTTTTTCAGACGATAGATGATTACAGCTTCAGACCTATGATTCCATCTTTTATACGACTCCTTCGTTTCACTGGACTATTTATTGCAATATTTGCTCCTGCTCTTTATATTGCTATGATTTCCTTTCATTATGAAGTAATTCCACTTAAATTATTGTTAACAATTGGAGAATCTCGAGCCAAAATTCCTTTTCCGCCTATATTAGAAGCACTTTTGATGGAATTAGTACTTGAAATGCTACGCGAAGCTGCAGTTCGACTTCCCGGTCCCGTCGGACAAACAATTGGCGTCGTAGGAGGGATTGTCATTGGACAAGCTGCAGTTCAAGCAGGAATCGTAAGTAATGTTATGGTTATCGTCGTATCTATTACCGCAGTCGCTTCTTTTATCATTCCCAATCTGGAAATGTCAGCAGGAGTTCGGATTCTTCGCTTTCCAATGATGATAATCGCTTCTTTATTCGGAGTCATTGGAATTATGGTTGGAATGTCAGTTATCATCATCCATATTCTTTCTATGGACTCACTTGGTGTTCCTTACGGTAGTCCTTTTTCTCCATCATTTGCTACGGATTTAAAAGACGTTCTTGTGCGTTTGCCATGGAAACTAATGAAGAAACGACCACTATCCCTTAACTTAAAACAAGAAAATCGACAACCGGATATAGAAGAAAAGGAGGAAGATAAGTGACAAAGCGTGTAAAGAGGGAGATTAGTTTATTTCAATACATTTTAACGATTAGTGGTGTTCAAGTAGGATTCGGTGTACTTACACTGCCACGTGAAGTGGCCCAAGGGGCGAATACAGATGGCTGGATGTCTATTATTATAGGATGCGCTATCACTACTTTAGTCAGTCTATGTATTGTAAAAATCATGGAGAAGCATCCTGGTTACCATTTACTTGATGTGCTAACTCGTTATCTTGGAAAATGGTTAGGAAGAGTAGGAATGATTTTTTGGATTTTATATGCTGTTCTTGCAGCGGTTTCTTTAATTTTTTCCCTCTTATACGTTATTCACATTTGGATTTTGCCTAGATCTCCAATGTTTTTAATCATGATGCTATTATCTATTCCAATGGTAATGCTCGCATGTAAAGGTGTTCTTATTATTAGCCGCTATGCTGTTTTTACTGTCTTATTTACACTCTGGATGCCATTACTATTATTTATCCCACTTAAAGATGGGCATTGGATCTATCTTCTTCCTCTCCTTAAAGAAGGATGGATACCAGTTTTCAACACAGTAAAATCAACTATTATTGCCTTTCTCGGATTTGAGTTTGCATTCGTCCTTTATCCTTACCTCAGTAATAAATCATCTGCAAAAAAAGGGATTGTTATTGCAAATATGATTACTTTATTCGTTTACCTGCAAGTGACGTTCGTTTCTTTCCTTTATTTTAGCCCAGATGGTATAACTAAGTTTTTATGGCCTACCCTTTCTCTCGTTACACCATTTCACTTTTCTTTTCTGGAACGATTTGAAATTATCTTTTTGTCATTTTATCTCTTTATCATTTTTGATTCTTGCATTCCTTATATTTTTACTGCTTCAGATGGAATCAATCAATTACTTAACAAAAAAGGGAGTTCATTACCTATTTGGTTTTTATTATTCGGTTGTACTTTCATTCTGTTCTTTTATATCCCTTCCTCTTATCAAATAAGTGCGTTGCGAGAATTTTGGGGAACTGCAAGTTATTTTATCGTTTTTCTATTCCCAGTCGTATTTCTCTTATACATGACACTTTATCAGCATTGGAAAAGGAGAAGAGTTTAAATGAGGGGCTTTATTCATTTCACTATACTTTACTTTCTCATAACCTTTTTAACAGGCTGTGGAGATCGACTCGACTTAGAAAAACAATCGATTTCATTAATTTACGGCTTTGACGCAAAAGCAAAAGGAAAATTAATTGTGTACCACGTAAATCCTATTTTTAATGAAGACGTAGAAAAAAAGTACGAAACACATGAAGCGAAAGTACGTACACCTCGAGAAGCAAAAGCAACGTTTAATAGTTCAAGTGGCGGTTTAGTATCTACAGAAAAGTTACAGCTCATTTTATTTAGCACAAATTTTTTAAAACAAGAAGGGGCTATGCCTTACCTTGATGTTTGGTATCGTGATCCTAAAAACACTGGAAACATGCGCATGGTTGCAGTAGACGGTCCAATTTCTTCAGTTATATATAATAACTTTAAAGATAAGCCTGCCCTTCCCGAGTATTTAACAGATTTAATTAATACGAACAAACTGTACAATCGGACCGTTTTTACGACATTCCATGAATTTCACAGGCAAACGTTTAATAAAGGTATAACACCTGCTATTTCAGAAATAAAAAAAGGTAAAAAGGATGTTATCGTTACCGGTTCCGCGCTATTAACTTCTCGCGGAATTTATAAAATGTCATTAAATCGTTATGAAAGCGCCCTTCTTCTTTTGTTACAAAAGAAAGCGAATACACCGGTTTCGCTTACATTGAAAATCCCTTCTACTTCAGTTGAAAGTAATAGTGATTTAAAAGATACCGATGGCGGCGATTTCGTAACAATAAATGTTCTTAGCATGGATCGTGATATCCATACAGATTATAGCGATAACCACTTCAAATTTCATGTTAAAATGGATTTGAAAATTGCTGTCTCTGAACTTACATTCAATATGGATATAGACAAAGATAGAAAGAAATTAACTTCTCTTATTACAAAACAACTAAACAAAGATTTGAACGATTTAATCCACAACATTCAAAAACAGCAACTTGATCCATTCGGATTTGGTGATTATGCGAGAGCGTTTCAATATAAAGAATGGAAACAAGTCGAAGATGATTGGCCGAGTGCCTTTTCAAAAGCTAATGTGAAAGTAACTCCTACTATTAAAATTTTAGAAAACGGGATTATTAAATAGTAAAAAACACGCTACTTGCTCTTATACATTTAAAGAGTAAATAGCGTGTTATCATTATTATTTTGAAACTTCTTATACAGTTACACTTCTGTCTCTTGTTCTTCGTTTTCCACTTCTTCCAATCTTTGCTGCTCTGCAAGTTCAGCTGAAATCATTCCATAATAAATTTCTGGATACAATCCAAATATTTGATATACACTTCCTAAAAACGGCATCGGAATCCCTCTTTTCTAAAGTTGTATTGCCACTTTTAAGGATTCCCTATTCTTTCATTATACATTCGTTTTTGACGTTTCCTCTTCATCATGAACGCTTAATAAATTTTGCCACTTTTTATAAGGAGCACTATTTGGATCTACATATCCTTTCGCATACGAACGATCCCACAATTGTTTAATAAACATTTCTTTCTCTTTCTTTGCCACCATATCGGCACCTGTACCGTAATAGTTCTGGAAATACAACTCGATTTCATCGAGGAATAGTCTTAATAATTCATCTGATGTTTCTTCTAATGTCGGATCATACTTCGCTTCACGGTCATACATTAAAATCATATCTAAAAGATTGTGGACATGTTCTTTTCTAAGCCATCTTACATCTTGGGCTCCTAATACGAACGGATGTGTATATAAATGTCCACCTTGTATCATCGCCTTTTCTTGCTCTTCTTCAAATCGTGACAAGATGTTTTCATAAATAAACGGATTATGAAGCAATGCTCTGTGTAATTTATAACTTTCGCTTGAAATATTTTTCCCCATCGACTGAATTAAAAAGCTACGTCCTACACCGTTATATTGATACACAAATTGTCCATCAACAGCAACTAAACTAATCCAGCGATACATATATGCGTATAGTAATGCACGATTACATTTATCATAATCTAATTTTGTTTGAGTCGCGTTTAAATCTGGCATAAAGGCTGGTAAGTGCCAATACTTATCTAAATGCGGCGTTAAACTAGATTTTTTACTATTTAATTTATTTACACGGCGATAATACGATTGGAAATAGTCACCTTTATCATTCATAAATCCGTTTGAAATATGTCCTGATGATAATTTAGGAAAATCTTGCAGCGATAAGCCGTAATGCGCTCGATAACAGATTACTTCAAATGGCGAAAAGGCTTCATGTACTGTATCTTTTTCTTTAAACATTTCTTGAATTAATTCCTCTTGCAGCTCTTTCTTTAAAGAAGGATGTATACCCCAATATTGTAATTCCCTATGATGAGCAACTTTCGGAACGAATGGACTCGCTAAATGGAACAGGTCTTCAATTTTTTCACGAACGTATTCATCGCGATCACGTTTCTTATAATCTGCTTCTTTTCGCAACGCTTCAATGATATTCAGTTCTAATTTATCACGATAGCGTACTTGCAGTTCGTCATAACAATAGCTCAGTATATGTTCTCGGTAGAAATCCTCTACCTTTTTCGACTGAATCTCTTCTGTTTTCGCATCACGACAATATTCCCCGTACAAACTCATATAAATTTCCGCTGATATATCTTTCGGTAGTACACCTAAATTTAAATGTTGCTGCATATCTTGCCATATCTTTTCTTGCAGCTGTTCCTCAGCTAATACATATACATTCGTCGGGTTTGTTTTCCCTTCAAATTCCTTACTGCGCTTTTGGATTTCAAACAGTAAATTTTCACGTGTTTCATGTAAATTATCAAAAAATCTTTCCCAATATTGAATCATTTTATTAACTGCTTGATATAGCGATTGATATACAAGTTCTAATAGCATTTCTTTTCGATATTCATTTAATTTGTGTACATATTGCGTTATGATGTCTTCAAATTCTCTTTTGAATAAACGTTGCTGATTATTAATCATTTTTCCAAACCAGCCTTGTTGTTGAGCAATTTCTACTCGGCGTACAGCCGTTACCGTTCCATCGATATTACCCACATTAAATTTTTTATCGTAGTTTTGAATTACATTTCGCTTTTGTTCATTATTTTCATGTAATCGATTCATTTTTTCTACTAACTGTTTTCGAATTTCATATAACATAAAACGTGCTGCTACTGGGTGAACTGGATCTGTTTTCTTTAAAAACCATGTATTTAATTGATAGGACTGCCCTTCAGAACCACTTGGTGAAAAGCGGTCTGATTCAATCATGTCATATAAAAGTGTCGTTACATGTTCATGTACACGGCTCGGAATCGCATACGCATATAAACGAACCGCATGATCCACTCTTGCCACTTCACCTTTCATTTGTTCCATCATTTTCAGTTTCGCAGCTGAAATTTTACACTCATGTTGCAGACGATTTAATTCCTCATCTTTTTGCACCGTTCGTTGTACATAACTTTCTACAGCTTCTAAAAACAGTTTTGATTTCGCAACTCCGAGCTTACCACCCTCTGCTCCTTCACGTGTTTCATTGTACATTTGTCTATAGAAAATATGAGCTTGCTCTGGACGGGTAGCAAGATGTTCCAAGTCCTCTAAATAACTTTTACCTCTCTCCGGCTTTTCACGTTGCATCCCACGTTTTACATCTTGATCGTATCTTTGCTTCTTCTCTTGAAACAGTTGATCTAAATGAAGCCAAGACTCATCTAAACCTTGCACCGCCCATTTTAAAGCACAATATTTTAACACATGTTCATATGGATAAATGAGTTTTGCCGTTCCTGCCCCGCAATATCGCCCTTTTCCGCTTGATTCTGCTAATTGCTGAATTTGATTGTCTTCCTGTGCAAAATGACTTGTGGACATCGGGCTAAATAACTGTAAATAAATTGTATTTGCCATCTGTTCCATATAATCTGATAAATTGTGTAAATGGTGTCCATGTAGGTTTTCATAATCGTATAAGAAACAATAATTGTACGGTAAATGATGTTGTTTAATTGTATGATTCGTTCTTCCGTCTTCATCTACTTGATCAGGGCGATACTCTAATTCAATTGTTACACCGCCGCGTTTTGATAATTCTCCAGTAGAACCGAGCGTAATAGCATGTAATTCTTTTAACGATGCATAGCCGTTCGCTTGCACCGTTTCAAACTCTTTCGCACTAACTGTTCTCGTCTTTACTAAAACATCCGGCATTAAAAACGCACCGCGTATTAAAATGTTATGATGCTGCAATTTCTTCCGAAGCATTTCACGTAAATATAATGCAATTTGCAGAAACATCCCCGAACCTGTTCCGCCTGCTAGTGATGTTACTATAATGACACGCACACCATATTCTGTTTGATCACTTGTAACCGGAAAAATTTTCTCAATTTCTTGCCAAAAGGACGTTAATTTATCTTCTTTCATCGCAGCACGTAACGCTAAACGTGAAATGACGCGTAACTGTCCTGCTCCTTCTGTTAATGGCTTATCAAGTATAGTCGGATCCATCGGAAACCACTCTGGGATCGTTGGATCTCCCGCAATATACTCCCTAGGCGTTTTACTAGAACTTGTTTGTGTCTTAAACTTTCGAATATGATCAAATTTACTTAATGTATTCACATCTGTATCAAATACGTGCATTGCTACCTTTTTTCGGCGCTCTTCAGGCAGTTTTTCATATATTTGATGCGTCACAGTACTACCGATTCCACCTAAACCAATTAATATTGTTGGAACTTGTAATGTCATGTGAACCACCTTCCTATTCTTGCTTGTTTGAAAAAAGGGAAAGAGAATCCATACTCCATCCCCTTCTTATCCCTACCTACTATTCACATTCGTACTTGTAAATCTCTTTACCATATCCTCTATCAATTAGTAAAAGTTCATTTGGATATAGTGTCTTATGTTCCATTCCTACTTCATCCTCTGTTATAAACATTCCATCAATAATCATTCCAACTACTTGTGATTCTTTCGCTACAAAGACAGATTTCGAGCCTTTCTTCGCTATAAATGTAACGGATTGCACAGTTTTTCTTTCTGCTCTAAATGGGATACCAAAATAATGGTTCCACCATTTATTTCGAAGTAATTCTGGCTCAGATTGATATAGCCAATCTTTCGCTACCTCTTGATCCCATTCATAATACAGTAGTGCTTTCCGGTGAAATCTTGGCCGAACAATCCATCCTAAAACAATGATTCCTACTACTAGCAGTAATAAAGTGATAGGAATGACAAACTTAAAAATAAGCGCATATTTTTCATAAAACGGAGCATCTTGAATATGGAATGTTATGTTCTTCTTTACTTCTTGTAATTTTGAATCCTGCATTACGATGGTAGCTTCTACGGTGCCGGTATCTGTAAAATTAAATGTGTCGGAGTAATAGGGACGAGGATAAACATAGATTTGATTTCCATGTTGCTTTATTTCATAATTGATTGATTGTTTAGATGTGACACCAGTAGATTTTAATAGTTTTTTTACAGCTTCTTCTGTCATTGACTTGCCATCTAACTGTGGTTGTAAAACAAATGGTTTACTATTCTCTAAATTTGTCACTTTTTCTTCATAATCTTTTGTAACAGTTTGAAGTGATAATTTCGGTTTCTCAGCTGTTTCAATTTTAAATTCTTTCGTCTGTCTATAAAACCCCTTTATATTCATATGAACTTTCCCGCGTACTAACCCTTTACCAAGCTTCGTTTCGTAATAAAACACATGCCTCTTATCATCCCACTTCATTGCATATTGTTTTCCGTCTATTTCTACTTCTGCCTGAAAGTAAGAAGACTGAACTGGCAACTCCGTAGGCTTTGCTTCAATAACAGCAGTAACACCTTCGTACATTTTCTCTACATTTTTTTGACTACTATCATCTTTGTCATAAGTAGAAACCGTATAATTAAGCGCTGGTTCAACTAGTACTTGTAGTCCTTCTTTCTCAATGTCCTGGTCCACTTCTATCGTATAAGTTCCTGGTTTAATAACTTCCTCATTTTCCGTACTTATATGAACTATATTTCCGAACAATTTTGCTTCTCCTGGTGCATGTATGGAAAAAGAAGATTGCAATTGTAATGGTTTAGAAATTTGTGTGACCTGATAATCGGGCAGAGAAGGCGATTGTCGTACAAGCGTCATACGCTTTAATGGAAACGGTGTTGTAATCTCTACTCTTTTCCCCACTACTTTCGTTTTTACAATCGATTCAACAGAGGAGAATGGATCACGATTTGCAACTAATGCTGCCACTTGATTTACACTTTTTACAATGCCATCTTCTCCGCTTGACGGCATCGTAACACCATTTATCTCTTTCTTCCATATTTCCTTGAACGTATTTAGTTGTTCTTTTTCTTGTTGTCCTAAATCTTCTTCCATCGTAATTAAGACTGGATGTAACGATATCTTTTTTGCATCCATTTCTTTCTTAAACTGGGCTAATTTCTGCAAAATTTGTTCTTTTCCGCCAACCTTATCTTTCTCTAAATCATTAAATGCCCCGTCAGTTAATACAATAAGCCAAAATTCACGTTTTCCATCTATATCTGCTTCCTTTTTTATAGATTGCATCGCCGTTTCTACCGCGCTAAATGGAGTATTTAAATACGTTTTCCATGCTCCAATTCCCTCAATTTCTGTTTGCCTTTTATCCTTCGTTAACGAAATGTTTAATGGCTCATTCGGCTTACTCATTGGAACGTAAGAAAATTTATCTTTTTCATCCAATAGCGCAACTAAACTTTGCAAAGCATAATTGGCATATTTCCAGCGATCGTTATTTCTCATGCTGCCCGAATCGTCATATACAAGTGAAACGACCCTTTCCTTTGCCTCCTCTCCTTTTGCAAAAGCTGATAAAGGTAAACATATAAATAGAAACAACATGAACGTGGCACAAATTCGGATTTTCATGATGAGGCTTCGCCACCTTTGTAGACAAATTCCTATGTTTAAATTTATGAGAGGAAACAAGATATATGACTTGTATTTTAGGACAACGAACCCAGCATAATTTTATTATGTAAACAGTTATAAGAACTGAATATTATTCCTTCTAGCGTTTTCTATCCGATACTATAAGTAAAAAAGCCTGTTTAAGCTCCACACTTAAAACAGACTTTTCCTACTTTTTATTTTAAAAACACATAACAAAAAGTTTGATTTTTGACTTAACACATCACTTCTATTGTAAATCCACCAGGTGCTTCAACATAAAACGTATACGCATGGACATGCTTAGGAGGCTCGACCAAAAATCCATCTTCCTTCAATCTTTGATTTATCTTATCTACTTGTTCTTCACTTTCTTGTGGAAATCCTACGTGAAATGTTCTTGGATACTGAACTTCTTTTCCTTTCATTAAAGTTAGTATAAATCCATCATTATCACGCATAACTGCAAAGCCATTTCCCCTTGTTCCACTACAAATTAGACCAAAATACTTCTCTAAAAACTCTCTAGCTGCTGTTACATCTGTAACTGTTAAATTAAGATGTTTAATTCCCAATCCTTCACCTTCTTTCTCAATTTTCTAACATTTTATCATACAAATAAAAAACACGCCTTCCACAGCGTGTTTCATTGCTTTACATACACTTCAACAATCGGATTCTCTTTATTATCCGCATGCAAGCGTATATTCTCTTCACTTGTATTATAAATACTAGCTAATAACATTATCGTTAACACATTAGGTGTCTTCGCATCACTTCCGTATTTTCTCTCAAGCGCTTCCTTATATTCAAAATCTAAATCCCCCTGCACATATGTATACACTTCAAAACCATCTTCTAAATTGCAAACTACTGTATCAATAATATCTGTCCCTACTTGCTTCTTCATTTCCTCTCGTAACGCTTCAATAAAATCTTTCCATGGTACTTCGTATGTCTGAAACTGATCTGTAGATTTCATGCCTTTTCCTCCTTATATATCCTCTTCTTATATTTCCCCTTTCCTATAACAATTATGATAGATAGGGCATTCGTACAAGCCGCACTTGTCCCCCTTACATATCGTATTACTGTAATGCGGAAGGAGGAAAGAATATGCATAGACAAAAATGTTATGATACATGCCAACGTTATTTCGGAAAAGTTGTTCGGATTGAAGACCGTGATGGCCGTATACATTTAGGTAAAATAATCGATGTGACACAAAACTCTGTATGGATCGAACCGGTGCAACAGCGCTCATCTTTTGATTCAGGGTTCGGATACTACGACGCTTATGCAAACGGTGGTTGTGACCTTTGTGGAGGCCTTAGCAGGTGTGATAGTTGTGGATTCGGATGCGGTGGTGGATTCAGCAGCTGCGGATGTGGTGGTCGTGGTTGTAGTAGTTGTGGTTGCGGCGGCTGGGGAGGCGGCGGTTGTGGCTGGGGTGTTGAACTCGGATTTGGTTTCATCTTCGGAATTACATTAGCTGCATTATTTTTCATTTAACATAGTAAAGAGTTGGCTACCTTTAGCCAACTCTTTTTCTTTATTTTTCACATATAAAAATACGATGCCCTAAAATGTGTTGGTACATAAGCCGTACATTTTCATGCTGTATCCACGCCTCATATAACTCATTCGGAATATGTGAGGATACATTCCATTCTGGCTCTTCTACATAGCCAGAGATTGTTTCTGCAATCGTGCCACCACCCGCAATTGTAATTCTTTTAAAATTTGCTTTCTGAAATAATTGTACCCACTCCTTCTCAGTTAATAGTTCTTTCATGCCATATAATTGGGCGATTTTTTCTTCCTCACCCTTATCAATGTGCCTATCAATAATCATTTCAATGACAACAAGCTTACCGTCCTGCTGTAATACACGATAACACTCCGAGATAACCCTTTCTTTGTCTGTAAAAGCGATGATTGATTCTCCAAGTACGAACTCAAATGAGTTATTCAAACACGGTAAATGCTCTACACTTCCTTCAATTAATTGTATATCTAACCCTTCAAACAACCATCTATCTTTTGCCTTTTGAATCATAATTTCATTCTTTTCAACAGTTGTTACTTTATAACCAAATTCCCTTGTCATATATGCCGCTGTTTTTCCCGTACCGCAACCTATTTCAAGGACATTCGCTCCATATTTAAAAGGCAGTTGTGCTAACAATTGTTTTGTTAACGTAAAACCACCAGGATGAGCACTTCCTATTCCGTAATAAGCTAGGAAATCGATGTATGTGTTTCGCTTCATGGGATTCTCCCTTTTTTATTTTATATATTCGAGCACGGAAGAAAAGTGCATAGAAAAAGGGGCGTATTGTACGCCCCCCATCTTACTTATCCTCTGTAATATATGCCCATTTATAGCTGTAGTCTCCACCAACTGGATGGTGAACAATACCTTTTACTTTCTGTCTTTGAACGATAGCATCACCACGTTGATATAATGGTGCAATTGCTGCATCTTCCAATAACATTTTCTCCGCTTTCAGTAAGCTATCCCAACGCTCTTTCGTTTTCGTTAATAGCTCACCTTTACCTTTTTGTACAATTTCATCATATTTAGGATTTGAATATCCTGTTTGGTTATGAGGGCCATTTGTAACAAACATATCAATGAATGTCATTGGATCTAAGTAGTCAGGTCCCCAACCAGCGTAAGATAAATCATAATCTAGATCTGATTCTAATTTTAACTTTTGTTTAAATGGTTGGTTTTTCAAATTCACTGTTAAACCTGGTAAGTTTTTCTCAAGTTCTCCTTTTAAGAATTCTCCTACTTTTTTCGCACCATCACCATCATAGTTTAATAGTTCTACTGTAATTGCATCTTTTCCAAGTTCTTTTTTCGCTTTTTCCCAATGCTCTTTTGCTTTTTTCACATCTGTTTTTAAAATATCTCCATTTTCTTTACGGAAGTCTTTTCCATCTGGGCTCTTAGCAAATTCTTTTGGTACTAAGTAATCTGCCGGTGTAGATCCGTCATTTAAAATAACGTTCGTTAAGCCTTTTTTATCATACGCTTTTGCAATCGCTAAACGTAGATCTTTGCTCTTTAACACTGTATCTTGCCCACCACGTTTTTGGTTTAAGCGTAAGAAGTACGTTGACGGTGTTTTTTGTGTAAAGAAGTCGGGGTTTGATTTATATTTGTCAACAAATTCAGATGTAAGTCCTGAACGATCGATTTGTCCACTTTCATATAAGTTAACACGTGTACCACTATCTTTTACTACGTTAAAGTTGATTTCATCTAACTTCACTGTTTTATTATCCCAATATTGTGCATTTTTCTTTAACTTCCAACCTTCTTCATGTTTCCAGTCTGTCAATGTAAACGGTCCGTTGTATAACGTCGTATCTGATTCTAAACCGTACTTTTCACCTTTTTCTTTTACAAATTTCTCGTTTAATGGATAAAATGTTCCAAATGAAGTTAATTCTACAAAGTAAGGAACTGGATTTTCTAATTCTACTTCTAACGTATAGTCATCTACAGCTTTTACTCCTAACGTATCTAGTTCAGCTTTTCCTTCATTAATCGCTTGTGCATTTTTCAAATCAAACATAATGTATGCATATTCTGCTGCTGTATTTTTATCTACCGCACGTTTCCAAGCAAACACGAAATCTTTCGCTGTTACAGGCTCTCCATTTGACCATTTTGCATTTTTATTTAATGTAAATGTATACTTTTTACCATCATCACTCTTTTTATATGATTCAGCAACTCCTGGTGTTGCTTTATTATCTTTATCAAGTCGATATAAACCTTCCATTACGTTGTTTAAAGCTAGAAACGATACTTGGTCTGTCGCTTTAGCAGAGTCCATAGATGGAATCTCTTGAGACTCTGTTAAATTAAGCACTTGCTTCGCCGCTAGCTTTCCGCCTTCTTTTTCACCACTTTTTGGTGTTGTGCTTGCCTTCTCTTTATCTCCTGATCCAGAGCAAGCTGTTAATGCCATACTCATTACTAAAACTGGTGCTACGACCGCTGTCAATTTTTTCATCTTTTTTCTCTTCATTTTTTGTACCCTCCCCAATTATATGTACGATATTAACATTTAGAATTTCTCTACTAACTTTCGTTATCAGAA
>NZ_JBNLYE010000043.1:0-25108 GCF_050172095.1 Bacillus sp. GMs2/2 | reverse complement strand
AGAAAAGCCAAAGTATATACATGTACAGCAAATTGATCAAGTATACGATAATTTACAAACGAATGTGTTGCAATGCTTTGTAAATAAAGGTAAAGGTAAACGATTCTTTGAAACACACCAAGCCATTTCGTATACTTTGCAAAATATAGTTGAGCAATGTAAATAACAAGAGGGAGAGCCCTCTTGTTATTTTTATGCTTCTGTCATTGTTGTAGGTTTTGTTGCGCCGTTTATTTCTAATTCTTTTATTAATGTTCGATAATCTGATATGCATATTTTTCCTTCGAGATACCAATGTCTCGCAAAGTCTAATAATTCATTTGCATTCTCTGTGCAATACCCCTTTTTTTGAGAAAACGCTTGTTTTAAATCCCCTAATACCATGTTGATTCCTCCCCCATGAGAATCTTCTTCTTAATTATCATAGCATGGAAGGGTTTTCTTTTTAATTTTTTAAAAATTTAAACTTCCGACAAAAATAGACATATATTCCATCACACATATTATTTTATAGGTACATATTATATATGTAGAAACTTATGTGAAGGAGGAGAGAATGCGTGTTTCAACAACCTAACGTATATCAGCAAACGAATCCATATGCACAGCAAAATATGTACCAATATAATACGGATACATATTTACGGTATAATATGTATCCTTTCGAGCCTTATTATGGAAATCAAAATTATTATCAACCGTTTGAAGTGTCCTTTATGAATCAAGCTCAACAACCACAACAGCAGCAACCTTATGTGAATCAAGCTCAACAACCACAACAGCAGCAACCTTATGTGAATCAAGCTCAACAACCACAACAGCAGCAACCTTATGTGAGTCAAGTTCAACAACCACAACAGCAGCAGCCTTATATGAATTCGCAATATTATATGCCACCACCATCGCCGTATGCTAATCAACAAGCGATGTTTTATCCACCAAAACAACCGTACCCGACGCAGGGTAAGCAAAAGCAACAACAGCCAAGCCAGTTTTCTAGTTTTGTTTCTCAATTTAAAACATCAGATGGTAACTATGATGTAAATAAAATGATGAATACAGCTGGACAAATGATGAATGCGATGAATCAAGTGACAGGTATTGTAAAGCAAGTTGGAGGCTTTTTTGGTAAGTGATGTTGAAGGATTGTCTATAAAAACAATGTAAATGAAATAAAGGACTAGACAAATTTCCTTGTAATAAATGGGTATATATAACAAACGGCTTTCTCTCTTTTCTCATACTGTAAAGTGTAATCAGATTTTTTTAACGAGAGAGGAGAGAAAAAACTATGCATCATTGTCATCCTTGCTTTGGAGGGCATAAGCCTACAGGACCTATTTGTACGACTGCTCCTGTCATTCATCCGACGAAACAATGCGTAACACACTCTTTTTCAACAACGGTGGTGCCACACATTTTCCCAACACATACAACACATGTACATCATCAACAAATTAAAAACCAAAACTTCTTCCCACAAACAAATTCAAATGTAAATGTTGTGGACCCAATCGACCCAGGATTCGGTGGCGGATGTGGACCGTGTGGTCATGGACATCATGGACATCATGGACATCACGTATCACCATTTGGTCCAGGACCAAATGTATCTCCGTTTGGACCAAACGTATCACCATTCGGACCGAATATTGGACCAAACGTATCACCATTCGGTCCAAATATCGGACCAAACGTTGGTGGAATGTTTAAAAAGTAAATGATATGTTAGAACTAGCGAAATGCTAGTTCTTTTTTTGTAATTGGAGTGTTGATATGAAAGTTATTGCAGTAACAGGATATAAGCCATTTGAACTTGGAATATTTAAAAATGATCATCCAGGGGTGGAGTGTATAAAGAAAGCGTTACACCGTAAATTAACCAATTTTGTAGAAGATGGTTTAGAGTGGGTTATAATAAGTGGCCAATTAGGTGTAGAATTATGGGCTGCTGAAGTTGTTTTTGAAATTCAAGTAGAATATCCAGATTTAAAATTAGCGGTATTCACTCCGTTTTTAGAACAAGAAGAAAATTGGAAAGAAGATAATCGTGAATATTACGAATTTATCCTTTCTCAAGCAGACCATGTTGATAGTATCACGAAACGGAAGTATGAAAGTCCAGAGCAATTTAAATTAAAAAATCACTTTTTTATTGAAAAAAGTGATGCGCTTTTAGCGGTATATGATGAAGAAAAACCAGGAAGTCCCAAATATATTGTAGAAGCAGCAAAGAAAAAAGGAGAAATAGAAAATTATCACAGTTATTTCATTCTTTTTTCTGATTTACAAGATATAATAGAAGAGGAACAGTGGAATAATGCAGAGTAAATATGTAATATAGTACTCGTATATATGATTGACAAAAAGCATTGTTTCTGAAAAAATTTAGTTAATGAAAGTTTTGGTAAAAATTTGAGGTGAAGAAAATGATTTCGGATAAAATTAAATTAACAGCGAAAGATATTTTAGAAAAAGAATTTAAAACAGGTATGAGAGGTTATCAGCAAGAAGAAGTAGACAAGTTTCTTGATATGATCATTAAAGACTATGAAGCTTTCCACAAAGAGTTTGAGCAATTAAAGCAACAAAATGCTCGTTTAAAGCGTGAATTAGAGGAACAAAAACTAGCAGTAACGCAAGTTCCACAACAACCTGTACAAACACCAGTTGCACAACCAGTTTATAACAACACGAATACGGATATTTTAAAACGCTTATCTAACTTAGAAAAAGCTGTATTTGGAAGTAAGTTATACGAATGATGTAAGGTGGGAAAAGGTTTAAGCATTTTACATAGAAAAAAACGTTGCAAAATCTTTTTGTTTCCACTATACTAATGGATGTCATAACGTTTGGGTAATCGCTGCAACGCCAACGTTGTAGAGGAAAGTCCATGCTCGCACGGCCTGAGATGGCTGTAGTGTTCGTGCCTAGCCAATTCATAAGCTAGGGTATTCTGGCTGTAAGGCTGGTTTAACGGCAGGGAAAAAACCTAAGTCCTTTCGGATATGGTTTGACTACCTTTAAAGTGCCACAGTGACGAAGTCCTTGAAGAAATGATAGGAGTGGAACGAGGTAAACCCCACGAGCGAGAAACCCAAATAATGGTAGGGGAATCTTTTCCAAGGAAATGAACGACGGGAAAGGACAGGTTTTATAACCTGTAGATAGATGATTGCCACCGGAGTACGAGGCGTGGGCCGTTTGTAGTACAAAGGAACAGAACATGGCTTACAGAACGTTATGAACCAACTATGAAATAACTCAGCTCTCCTTTGTTAGAGGAGGGCTTTTTATTTGTATGAAGTTATAAAGTATGAGTTAAAATGGTTAATGAGAAAATTTTTCGTAAAATGTAATGATTAATAGGACCAATTGCTATTAATTATTGTTTGAATATACATAAGAGGTGAATGCAAATGGGAAAAGTTACTTTAATTGCAACAGCGGCAATGGGTATTGAAGCGTTAGTTGCCCGAGAAGTTCGCGATCTTGGTTATGAATGTCAAGTAGAAAACAGCAAAGTAACATTTGAAGCAGATGAAAAGGCGATTTGTCGTACGAATTTATGGTTACGTACTGCGGACCGTGTAAAAATTAAAGTTGGCGAATTTAAAGCAACAACATTTGATGAGCTATTTGAAAAAACGAAAGCATTAAACTGGGGAGATTATATTCCAGAGAACGGTGAATTCCCTGTTATTGGTAAATCTTTAAAATCTGAATTATTCAGTGTTTCGGATTGCCAACGTATCGTTAAAAAAGCTGTCGTTGAAAAATTAAAAACAACATATAAACGTACAACTTGGTTTGAAGAAGATGGTCCATTATTCCGTATTGAGATTGCAATGCTCAAGGATATTGCAACATTAACAATTGATGCGAGCGGTGTTGGACTTCATAAACGTGGATACCGTATGGATCAAGGGGAAGCTCCGTTAAAAGAAACATTAGCTGCGTCTTTAATTAAATTAACAAACTGGAAGCCAGATCGTCCATTTGTTGATCCATTCTGTGGATCAGGTACAATTCCGATTGAAGCAGCATTAATTGGACAAAACATCGCACCAGGATTTAACCGTGGTTTCGCATCTGACGAGTGGGGCTGGGTAGGTAAACAAAACTGGCGTGAAGCTCGTCAAGAAGCTGAAGATTTAGCGAACTATGATCAACGATTACAAATCATTGGATCAGATATTGATCATCGTATGATTCGAGTTGCTCAAGATAATGCAGAAGAAGTAGGCTTAGGCGATTTAATTACATTTAAACAAATGCAAGTAAAAGATTTCACAACAAAAGAGGATTATGGCTATGTTGTAACGAATCCTCCATACGGAGAACGTTTAAGTGAAAAAGCACTTGTTGAACAATTGTACAAAGAAATGGGACAAGTATTCCGCCCATTAGATACATGGTCAGCGTATGTATTAACAAGTTACGAAGCATTTGAGAAGTGCTATGGAAAAGATGCATCGAAGAAACGTAAACTGTTTAACGGATTTATCCGTACAGATTACTATCAGTACTTCGGAAAACGTCCACCGCGTAATTCATAGTATAAAACTCCTCCAGCGCGCATATACTGGCTATTATGTAATGCGTAAAGGAGGAAGTGATATGGATAATTTCCAATTATCAATGATTCAAAAAGCTATTCACCGTACGTATGATGAGCTCGGAAAAGAAGTGGATAGTCAAGATGCGATTGTAGATGAAATACAAAAAGCACAAGAAGAATATTTGTCAGCTCTTTCACATGAAACAGCGATTGATAAAAGGTATTTAAAGTCATTAATATAGAAGAAAATTTTCCTTTTTCGAAAGGAAAATTTTTTTTCGTGTATTTATATGTATGGCAACAGGGGAAAGTAGCTGCACACATATGAGTAGCGGTTACTATATCTTTTTATAGAAAAACTTTTTGGTTGGAGGCTAAGGATGTTTACTGAGAAGAGATTACCATTTGAAGTAGGAAAACAAGACAATTTTTATGATAAGTTGAATGAGTGGATTGGAGATGTGTTTTACGACATCCTTCCGGAAAAAGGTTTTGAAGAGCGTGATGAACAAATTTTTATGGCGTTTCAATTAGAGCGTGCTTTCCAAGAAAAGAAAGTTATGTTCGCAGAAGCGGGTGTAGGAACAGGGAAAACTATTGTATATCTTCTATATGCAATTTGCTACGCGCGTTATACTGGAAAACCAGCTATAATTGCTTGTGCAGATGAAACGTTAATTGAGCAGCTTGTGAAAGAAGAAGGAGACATTGCGAAATTATCTGAAGCGTTAGGCTTATCTGTAGATGTAAGACTTGCGAAATCAATGGATAATTATTTATGTTTACGTAAGCTTGAAGATGTTATGAGTGGACGAGCTCCAGAAGTAATTGAAGACGTATATTATGAATTACCACAATTCGTATTTGATCATGGTACGATGCAAAACTTTACTCACTATGGTGACCGAAAAGAATTTCCACTATTAAATGACGAAGAATGGTCAAAAGTAAATTGGGATTACTTCCAAGATTGCTTCACTTGTGATTCTCGTCATCGTTGCGGTCAAACTCTTTCACGTGAACATTATCGTAAAGCAGCAGATTTAATTATTTGTTCTCAAGATTTTTATATGGATCATATTTGGACGTACGATGCTCGAAAGCGTGAAGGACAAATTCCATTATTACCAGAAAGTAGTTGTGTTGTATTCGATGAAGGACATCTTGTAGAATATGCAGCTCAAAAAGCTTTAACATATCGTTTAAAGCAAACGATGATGGAACAACTTTTAACGAGATTATTACAAAACGATATTCGTGAAGAGTTTGCACATTTAGTAGAAGAAACAATTTGGCAAACAGAGCGATTCTTTGATGTGTTACAAGAAAACAAAAAAGAAATTGCCGGTTCTGATCGTTTAGAAATTACTGTGACAGAAAAAGTAACAGCTGAAGCAAAACGACTTTATGCGAAAATTGGTGAAGTCGGTGATGCGTTAGTATTTGAAAGTGAAATGCATACAGTAAATACGTATGATTTAAATATCGTTGATGAACATTTAGATGTATTAGAACATTCACTTCGTCTATTCATGCATGAGAAAAATGTAATTACATGGGGTGAAGAAGGTGATGGAGCCTTCACGTTAGTAATTATGCCACGTGCAGTTGAAGAAGTATTACAAGAGAAAGTATTCTCGAAGAAAATCCCGTATATCTTCTCATCTGCTACATTATCTAATAACGATTCATTCGCATTTACAGCAAATAGCCTAGGGGTAAAAGATTACTTATCATTCTCAGTTGCCTCACCATTTGATTATGAAGAGCAAATGGCAGTAAACTTACTATCGCATACGAAAGAAAATGAGTGGGAAAGAAAGTGTCAATATACACTTGAAAATATACAGAAAACAAACGGACGTACACTTGTATTATTCCGTACAACGCAAGAACTTGCAGCGTTTAAAGAATATGTAAGTAAAGAACAAATGTCAGTTCCGTTCTTATATGAAGGGGATCAAGAAATTAGTCAGCTCGTTTCTCGTTTCCAAAATGAAGAAGAGACTGTACTTTGTGCCGTTCATTTATGGGAAGGTTTAGATATTCCTGGTTCATCATTATCACATGTTATCATTTGGTCATTACCATTCCCTCCAAACGATCCTGTGTTTGAAGCGAAACGTAAGCACGTAAATGATCCATTCTGGGATGTAGATGTACCGTATATGATTTTACGTCTTCGTCAAGGGAT
The DNA here is from genome assembly GCF_050172095.1 of Bacillus sp. GMs2/2. Lineage (NCBI taxonomy): Bacteria > Bacillati > Bacillota > Bacilli > Caryophanales > Bacillaceae > Bacillus > Bacillus sp. GMs2/2. The sequence goes on along the minus strand of NZ_JBNLYE010000043.1, from coordinate 18,350 downwards.
TGGCCGTTTAATTCGTACGAGCGACGATAAAGGTGCTATATCAATCTTCTTATCTGATACAGAAGATGAGAAAGTGATAGAAGCGGTGAAAAACGTACTACCAGTAGAAGGTAAAGAATTATAAGGAGAAAGCTTGGCGCTTGCCAAGCTTTTTTTCTATTATAAAAGGAAATTAGATTTTCATGTCGAATTAAGTTTGAGGTAGAAAAAGGAGGTTTTTATACAATGACAGTAGCTACATATGAAGTAGAAAAACAATTTTTAACATACGTGAAGAAGATACAAAATTACGGAGAAGCATTAAGCTTAATGTTTTGGGACTTGAGAACAGGGGCGCCTAAAAAAGGTGTAGACCAGCGTTCAGAAGTAATTGGCATGCTTTCATCAGAAGTATTTGCCATGTCGACTTCAGATGAGATGGGGAACTATTTAACAGAGCTTGAAGCTTTAATACGTGAAGATAAACTTTCTGAAACGACGAAGAAAATGGTTGAAGAGTGTCGTAAAGAATATGATAGAAATAAGAAAATTCCACAAGCGGAATACGAAGCGTATGTGAAATTAGAAGCGAAAGCAGAGAGTGTGTGGGAAGAAGCTCGCGAAAAATCTGATTTCGAAATGTTCCGCCCGTACTTAGAAAAAATTGTTGAATTTAAAAAGAAATTTATTACATATTGGGGTTACGAAACATATAAATACAATACATTATTAGACATGTATGAGCCAGGTATTACAGTAGAAGTTTTAGATCACGTATTTGGTCAACTTCGTGAGCGCATCGTGCCGCTTGTAAAAGAAATCTCTGAGTCTAAAAAAGGATTAAAAACAAGTGCTTTATCGGAAAAATTTTCAAAAGAAAAACAAAAGAACTTTACATTAGAACTATTAAAGCAATTGAATTATGACTTTGAAGCAGGTCGTCTTGATGAAACAGTACATCCATTCGAGATTACAATAAATAGAGGGGATGTTCGTATTACGACACGCTATGACGAAAAGGATTTCCGCATGGCTGTGTTTGGAACAATTCATGAATGTGGTCATGCTGTATATGAACAAAATATTGCAGAGAAATTTGAAGGTACACCGTTATGTAGTGGAACATCTATGGGTATTCATGAGTCACAATCGTTATTCTTTGAGAACTTTATCGGCCGTAATAAATCATTCTGGAAGAAAAATTATGATTTATTAAAAGAGTATAGCAATGGTCAATTTGATGATATGTCAGTCGATGAATTTTATGATGCAATTAACGAATCAAAGCCGTCATTCATTCGTATAGAAGCAGATGAGCTTACATACCCGCTTCATGTTATGGTGCGTTATGAATTAGAGAAAGAATTATTTGATGGTACATTACAAGTGAAGGACTTACCAGCAGCTTGGAATGATAAGATGGAAGCATATTTAGGAATTCGTCCGGAAAATGATGCGCAAGGTGTATTGCAAGATGTTCACTGGGCTGGTGGCTCATTTGGATACTTCCCATCTTATGCGCTTGGTTACATGTATGCAGCGCAATTTAAGCAAAGAATGTTAAAAGACATTCCGAACTTTGATGCATTGTTAGAAGAAGGAAACGTAACACCAATTCGTGAATGGTTAACAGAACATATTCACCAATATGGTAAAACGAAAAAGCCACTTGAAATTTTAGAAGATGTAACAGGCGAAGGGCTAAATGCAAATTACTTAGCAGATTATTTAGAAACGAAATATAAAGAGATTTATGAGTTGTAAAAAAAGAGCTGCTTAATTGCAGCTCTTTTTATTAAAGGGGATGAGAGAATGGGGTATACATATACAGTAATGAAGCAAGAAGAAGCGGAGGAAATCGCGTATAACTGGCATTATAAAGGGGAATATTCCTTTTACGATATAGAGGCAGATGAAGAAGATTTAGCTGAGTTTTTAGAGGGTGAGAGTAGAGGGAATCATGTGTTTTCTGTGAAAGAAAATGGTACTCTCATTGGGTTCTTTACGGTTTGTAAAATAAATAATGGAACGGTTGATATAGGACTTGGAATGAGACCTAATATAACTGGTAATGGATTTGGTTTACAGTTCGTGAATGCTGGACTAGCTTTTAGCAAAGAAAAATACGGATGCAAATATATAACACTATCAGTAGCGACATTTAATGAGAGAGCGATAAAAGTGTATAAAAGGGCGGGATTTGAAGCGGTTGGAACGTTTATACAGAAAACAAATGGTGGTTGTTTTGAGTTCTTGAAAATGAACTATATATGTAAACGTGATTAAAAAACAGAGGATCTTCTGTTTTTTTATTTTGATTTAGAAATATATGATACATATTGTTTACTTGTTGTAATTGAGGCTTTTGAAATTTTGGTAGAGGGTGTGTATGATAGAAGTTTAGTAGCAAATAGTAGGTTTAGCAAGGAAAGGTAGAGGTAGTATGATTACAATTAAAACGAAAAATGAAATAGATTTGATGCATGAATCTGGAAAATTACTTGCTTCATGTCATAAAGAAATTGCGAAAATGATAAAGCCAGGTATAACGACACAAGAGATTGATACGTTTGTTGAAATGTATTTAAAAAAGCATGGTGCCACATCTGAACAGAAAGGTTACAACGGGTATCCATATGCGATATGTGCATCTGTAAACGATGAAATGTGTCATGTGTTTCCGGCCGATGTTCCTTTAACTGAGGGTAATATTGTAACAATTGACACGGTAGTAAACTTAAATGGGGGGCTTTCAGATTCTGCTTGGACGTATAGAGTTGGAAAAGTTTCTGATGAAGCAGAAAAGTTGTTGTTAGTAGCTGAGAATGCTTTGTATAAAGGGATTGATCAGGCGGTAATTGGTAATCATGTAGGAGACATTGGCTATGCAATTGAAAGTTATGTAACAAATGAAGGTTTTTCTGTCGCAAGAGACTTTACGGGACATGGGATTGGTAAAGAGATTCATGAAGAACCAGCAATTTTTCATTTTGGGAAACAAGGACAAGGACCTCAGTTACAAGAAGGAATGGTAATTACAATTGAACCGATTGTAAATATAGGTATGCGATATTCTAAAGTAGATTTAAATGGGTGGACTGTACGAACGATGGACGGGAAATTATCAGCTCAATATGAGCATACAATTGCGATTACAAAAGATGGGCCAATCATTTTAACGAAGTTGTAATTGGGAATGAAAGAGTTTGCAAAACTCGAACAAAGATAGTGGTTTTTAAAAATTTGTACGTGTTTTTTTGATAAATGCTTTTCAAAGCATAAAAAGTACGTTATAATCCTTCTATAAAATAAATAGTTAGCTACACTCATATAATCGCGGGGATATGGCCTGCAAGTTTCTACCGAAGTACCGTAAATACTTTGACTATGAGTGAGGACGAATATAATTGCTTGTTTAGCATTCTTTTTTTGCGAAACTCCAAAAGCGCGTCTCTCACTTGTAACGAGTGGTGGCGGCTTTTGGAGTTTTTTTATTGCATAAGAGGGGGAACAAACATGAAAGTATTACAAGAAAAGATTTTGAACGAAGGAAAGGTTTTATCTGGTGACGTATTAAAGGTAGATGCTTTTTTAAATCATCAAATTGATCCAGTACTTATGCAAGAAATCGGAAAAGAATTTGCTAAACGTTTTAAAGAAGAGAACATTACAAAAATCGTGACGATTGAATCTTCAGGCATTGCACCATCGGTTATGGCTGCATTAGAGCTTGGTGTAAAAGTAATTTTTGCACGAAAACGTAAATCGTTAACGTTACAAGATAATATGTACGTTGCAAACGTATATTCATTTACAAAACAAGAAACAAATGAAATTTCATTATCTCGAAATCATATCGATGAAAATGATCGTGTATTAATCATCGATGACTTTTTAGCAAACGGTCAGGCTGCTTTAGGTTTAATGAGTTTAGTAGAGCAAGCCGGAGCGAGTATTGCAGGAATTGGAATTGTTATTGAAAAAGCATTTCAAGATGGAGGAAAGAAGCTTCGTGAACAAGGCGTTCGTGTTGAATCACTAGCAGAAATTGCATCACTTGATAACGGCACAGTTACATTTGTACAGCAAGAAACTGCGGAGGTGAAATAAACGATGAAGCAACATCCATTTAAAATCGCATCGCTCGGTATGCAGCATATGCTTGCTATGTATGCTGGTGCAATTATCGTACCGCTGATTGTGGGTGGTGGACTTGGTTTAAATCAAAAAGAGTTAACATACTTAGTCTCAATTGATTTATTAATGTGCGGCGTTGCGACAATTTTACAAGCATTATCAAATCGCTTTTTCGGTATTGGACTTCCAGTTGTGCTTGGTTGTACATTTACAGCGGTTGGACCGATGATTGCAATCGGGAAACAATACGGCGTGTCTTCTATTTATGGAGCAATTATTGCTGCCGGGTTATTCGTTGTTATTTTTGCAAAATTATTTGGAAAGCTTGTAAAACTGTTTCCCCCTGTTGTCACAGGATCTGTCGTTACTGTAATTGGAGTTACACTTGTTCCAGCGGCAATTAATGATATGGCTGGAGGAGTAGGAAGTAAAGATTTCGGTAGTCTTGAAAATTTAGCATTAGCATTTGGTGTGTTACTATTTATCATCATTATGTATCGTTTCTTCGACGGATTTATTCGTTCAATCTCTATTTTGCTAGGTTTATTGTTCGGTACAATCGTTGCAGCATTTATGGGGAAAGTAAGCTTGCAAGCAGTTGGAGAAGCAGATTGGTTCCATGGTATTCAGCCATTTTACTTCGGTACACCAACATTTGAATTGACGCCAATTATTACGATGATTTTAGTTGCTTGCGTAGGGATTGTAGAAGCAACAGGTGTATACTTTGCATTATCTGATATTTGCAATAAAAAGATTGGTGAAAAAGAATTAACAAAAGGCTATCGAGCAGAAGGATTAGCGATGGTGTTAGGTGGTATTTTCAACGCGTTCCCATATACAACATACTCTCAAAACGTAGGGCTTGTTCAATTAACTGGAGTAAGAAATCGCGTTATTATTTATACTTGTGGTGGTATGTTAATCGTTCTTGGATTCATTCCAAAAATCGCAGCTATTACAACAATCATTCCGAAATCAGTACTGGGCGGTGCGATGTTAGCAATGTTCGGTATGGTAATGGCATATGGTATTAAAATGTTAAGTAGCGTTGATTTTGGTAAACAAGAAAATTTATTAATCGTTGCATGTTCTGTCGGAATTGGGCTTGGCGTAACAGTCGTTCCTACATTATTTTCACAACTTCCAGAAAGCATTCGTATTTTAACAGATAACGGAATTGTACTTGGAAGTGCGTCAGCAGTACTTTTAAATATCGTATTTAATATGGTGCCGCAGCGCAAAGTGAAAGTAGAAGAAGAGCCAGTATCTATGCAAAGTGCAGTAAGAGAAGCGTGAAAAAGCAAGGTCTCGTTATGAGACCTTGCTTTTCTTTTTAAGTGGCATCATTTTCCCGTACGTACCAAGACGCCAAATGTACTCAAGTGGCCCATATTGGTAATGTGAAAGCCACCAGCGGCTAATAAAGATTTGTAATGTGTAGAAACTAATGCAGAATATTGGTCCAACCCATAATGGAGCAGGATAATAATTTTTAAGGAATAGACCAAATACAAGTAATGTAACAATTGTATGCGAGATGTAATTTGTTAATGCCATTCGTCCAACGTGTTGGAACGGACGTAATAACGTTTGCCATTTTTCTTTTTGTAATAAACGCATTAGTGTGAAAATGTAGAATATGAATAACGTTTTTCCGCTAAACATTGTAAAGACCTGCATATAAATTGGTTCATAAAATGGTTTTGATAAGAAGTAACGGACCATGAAGAACCACATTGGTAATGTAAAAAGGAACATAATAATTTGCCATTTTTTAAGCTTTGAATCTAACTCTTTCGCGCGGCGGAAAATATCCTTTTTCCCGACGTATAAACCAAGTAAAAACAGCCCAACTGTTTCTGGAAGCATAAGTAAATTTAATCCAATTCCATCAGCGTAAAATGCATGGAAACGATTTTGTATTTGTGACAGCCAATCTTCTAATGGCATGATAGGTAAGGAAAAACCTAGCTCTTCCTTTGGTACCAATGCAACTGTAATACCAGCCATTAGCATAATGAATTGAAAAATACTCAATAAAACGATAGCCCATATTAAAATAGTACGAGGTTCTCTCTTATAAAATAAAAATAAGAAAAATCCAGCAATCGCATAAGTATGTAAAATGTCTCCGTCCCATAAAAAAACGTAATGTAAGAAACCAAATAATAATAAAATAAGTAAGCGGCGAACAAATAAAATTTTCGGATGATCTGTTTTTGCTTCAGCACGAGTCATAAAAATGTAAAAGCCTAGGCCAAATAAAAACGAAAAGATAGTATAAAACTTTGTTTGAATAAACATATCGTAAAATAGACGGATATAGCTATCTAGCCCTTCATAAACTCCTGAAATATCACGTGAGTCAATCCCGGCGATAACAGGCCAGTTCACAAGAAAAATACCTAGTACAGCTATTCCCCTAATAATATCGATGGAGTGGATCCTCTCGCCTTGTGAAATATTTTGTGTCATTTTTTTCCTCCTTGTTAAGTAATTCCCTTTTATTATACAAAATGTAAGATGGAGGGGATAGGGGATATTTCCATTTTTTTAAACTGTTAAGTTATGTAGGATGAGATATAATAAGAGTGCACAACAAGTTTTAACCTTTTTCAAAACAGGCAGTAAAGCTCCTTCTTATAAGGAGCTTTCTTTATGAAAAGTGTTGATAATGATTCTCTTTAATGATAAAATATATTTAAAATTGATAATCATTATCAAAAAGGTTGGTGTGTAAGTATGGTATATGCATTAGTAGCAGGTACAGTCGCTGTATATGCAGTTATTGCGAAGTATGTTTTAAATGGAGTAGGAACAGCAAAATGAGTGATATGACATAAAATCCCTTTCATTTGTAAAAAGAATGAAAGGGATTTTTTATTTTTAATGAGAATATGCTGAAAATTTAGTATGATAGTAAAGTGAAACTGTAATCAATGGGTAGGTGTAACTCTCACTGGTTATGAGCTCGCAAATAGCGGGGAAAAGTATATACATCTTGGATAAAGGGGAACAAGGGGATGACAAACATAGTACAGACAAACGGTATGAAAAAACTTGTTTGTTTTTATGAAGAGTGGCAAAAACACGGCGATGCAGAGAATAGTTTAAAGTTGTTTGAGGTGATTCAAAAATATAAACAAGAACAGCTTATGATAGCGTTCTGTGGTCACTTCTCTGCAGGGAAATCAACGATGATGAATCATCTATATAAAGCGCAGTTGTTACCAACAAGTCCAATTCCGACAAGCGCTAACGTTGTCAAAATTGAAAAAGGAATGGATCGTGTTGTTGTAACGGTTAAATCTGGAGAACAGTACGAGTATGACGGTGCATATTCAGCTGAAGAATTAAAACAAATTTGTAAAGATGGTGATGAGGTAATTGGTGTTCACATTTATCGGAATGATGCGCCAATTCCTGAAGGTGTTATGTTAGTAGATACACCAGGGATTGACTCAACAGATGATGCCCATCAATTAGCGACAGAATCAACGCTACATCTAGCAGACGTAATTTTTTATATGATGGATTATAATCACGTCCAATCGGAAGTGAATTTGCAATTTGTTAAAGAATTGAAACAACGTAATAAAACGGTTTATCTCGTTGTCAATCAAATAGATAAACATAAAGAAAATGAATTGTCGTTTGAGAATTATAAAGATAGTGTAAAGCAATCGTTCTCTAACTGGGATATTGAAGTAGATGGAGTATATTATACGTCATTACGAATGATGAACCATCCACATAATGAAATTGGAAGCTTAGAAACGTTAATTACTTCTATTATGAAAGAAAAAGAGCAGTATGTAAGGACTGGAATGGAGCGAGAAACAGAATATTTAATGGGGGAACATTTCTCGTTTATTGTTTCTGAAAATGAAAAAGCTCTTTTGAAATATGAGGAAGAGTTAGCATCACCACTTTCTATTTCAGAGGTAGTTGAAAAGAAGGAAGAGTTAACGGAAGCGAAAAATCGTGAGGCAAGTAAAGAGTCTCATGTGAGAAATGAATTTATAAAAGGCCTACAAGCTATATTAGATAACGCGTATTTAATGCCATTTGAAATGAGAGAATTGGCAAATGCGTACTTAGAAACGAAATTAACAAAGTTTAAAGTCGGTTTGCTATTTGCGAAAGGAAAGACGGAGCAAGAAAAACAAAGGCGTGTAGAGGCGTTTTATTCTGCCCTTCAAAAGACTGTTGAAACGCAGCTTGATTTTCATGTGAAGGAATTTATTGTAGCCTTCTTAAAAGAAGAAGGATTGTTCACGGAGGAAATTGGGAAAGACATATATGGGTTAGAAATTGCTTTCGGACCAGAAATGTTGGCTGAGGTAATTAAACAAGGCGCAGGTTTCACAGGTGATTACTTACTTCTTTATACAGCGGATGTAGCGAATGAACTAAAGAAGCGTTATTTTATAAAAGCACAGCAAATTTTTGATAAAAGTGCGGTCGTTTTAAAGCAAAAGGTGAGGGAAGCAGTTGCTCGTATTGAAGAAGAGATTGAAACATATACGATGTTGCAAACGGCGAAAGAAACACAATTACAATACAATAACAATTTGGCGGCATATGAAGACTATTTACGAAATGTTTGGCACGATCATGTTGCTACGCCTGAAGGTTTGCAAATAGATGAGATATTGCAAAGGGAAAAGCAAATTGTTAGTGAGAAATTTACACTACAAGAGCAGAAAATCGTAAATGATAACGTAGCGATTCATGAAGAAGAGCTGAAAGGAACGGCGGCTTTAAATATTCAGCGGATATTAGAGAAAGTGAAAAAAGCTGAAACGATATTAGAGCCATTGCCAGCGCTGAAACATGTACAGCAAGAGGTAATAGAGAAAAGAAGACGTGTAGAAACAAAACAATTTACAGTAGCGTTATTCGGGGCATTTAGTGCTGGAAAATCATCATTTGCCAATGCCTTACTCGGTGAGAAAGTACTTCCTGTATCACCAAACCCGACGACGGCAACGATTAATCAAATTTTGCCGGTTACAGAGGAAAAACCACATGGAACAGTAATTGTTCAGTTTAAATCAAAGCAAGCGTTATTAGAAGATATGAAAGCTGTTTATAAGCTGTTTCATTATGAGATTGCTACGTTAGATGAAGCGTTAGCACAAATTGATAAAGTTATGAAATATCCTTCACCAACTGGGAAGCAAAAAACAACATTTAGCTTTTTACGAGCGGTACAAAAAGGGTATGATGCAGTTTCTACTTATTTAGGAGAACAAGTACAAGTTACATTAGAAGAGTTCTCTGATTATGTAGCGAATGAAGAGAAATCATGCTTCGTTGAGTATATGGAACTTTATTATGATTGTGCTTTAACAAGGCAGGGAGTAGCGCTTGTAGACACACCTGGAGCGGATTCTATCAATGCTCGCCATACGGATGTTGCATTTCAGTATATTAAAAACGCAGATGCTATTTTATTTGTAACATATTATAACCATGTATTCTCTCGTGCTGACCGTGAATTTTTAATTCAGCTTGGTCGTGTAAAGGATACTTTTGCCCTTGATAAAATGTTCTTCTTAATTAATGCTGCGGATTTAGCAGAGTCTGAAGAAGAACTTGAAATGGTAAAAGGTTATATCGCAGATCAGCTACTGCAATACGGTATTAGAAATCCGCGTTTATTTGCAATTTCAAGTTTATGTGCGCTTGAAGAGAAACAAGGAAAGAATGTTGAAAAAGAGAAGTATGGTATTTTACAAAACTCTGGGATTACTAAGTTTGAGGAATCATTTACGTCCTTTATGATGAGAGATTTAATGCTTGTTTCTGTGCATGCTCTATATGGTGCGTTGCAAGGGGCAGATCAGCTTTTAGTAAACATGATAAAGGGTGCAAAGCAGGGGAATGAAGAGAAAGAGAAGCAAACGAAAAAATATGAAGCAGAGCGTGATCAACTACTTCATATCATTTCTTCATATAGTGTACTTGCTGAAGAACAGGCGATGCAAAATGAAGTGAAAGAGTTGCTTTATTACGTGCAACAGCGTCTATTCCTCCGCTATAATGATGTGTTTACTGAATTTATTAATCCGGCATCACTTCGAACGGATGGAAATGTGAAAACACAATTGCAACAGTGTGTTATGGAATTAGTAGCATTTATTCAGCATGATTTATTACAAGAAATGCGTGCGACATCATTACGCCTTGAAAAATGGATAGACGAAGCGATGAAGCGTGCAAAGGATGAAATTGTAGTGAACTGTAAAGTAGAAAATGAATCAATTTCTATGAATGGAACAGTGGAGTATGAATACCAAGATATTACACATAAAGAACCGTTCCCTTCAGTTGAAATAAAAGATTTCAAAAAAGCACTGGCACATTTTAAAAATGAGAAAAGCTTTTTTGAAAAGAATGACAAGGCTTTTATGCAAGAAGACGCTAAATCTGTATTAGAACCGCTCGTATCAAACTATGTAGCTGATGAAAAACATTTATTTGTTCATCATTATAAGCAAGAGTGGGATATGAAGTGGAATTTATTCGAAAAAGTGATGCAGCAAGATGTGATGAACTATTATGAAAGTATATTGTTTGCATTGGCTGAAACGATCGATGTATCTCTATATGAACAAAGTAAAGAACAATTGCAAAAGCAGTTAGTAGAGATTGAAAAAGAAATTTATGTTATATAGTCGTTATGAGAAAAAGATTCGTTCAATTTTCTTTTGAAGTACAGTATCTAAAGATTTTACAAATCCAGCAAATTCATCGGTAGAAATCATATGAGTAAGAACGAGTCGTCTGCCATCTGGTGTTTCACCGCATAAGACGAATGAAGAAAATTCATATGTTTTGTTTTCAACTACTAATTTTGGATAGGAATACGTGTCGCTTTTCTTCTTCTTTCCATCAATAGAGATGACGTTGCATTTTTTCTCATTGTTGTCCATGGTGAATCCCTCCTTTCTATTATTTATGGTAGACAAGGAGGGTTTAGAACAATAGAGAAGGGGGAATTTTTTATGTCTGTTGTAATAGAACGTATTCCAAAAGAGGCTATACCGAAGGCTTTATTGTTACTTGCTGATCCAAGTGAACGGCAAATAGCTACGTATGTACAAAGAGGATTAACATACGTAGCTAAGCAGGGGGGGAGCGTTATCGGTGTATATGTTCTTTTGGAAACAAGGCCAAAGACGATGGAAATCATGAATATTGCGGTTGCAGAGCATTTGCAAGGAAAAGGGATTGGGAAGAAGCTATTAAGGCATGCTGTAGAAACTGCTAAAGGATATGGTATGTCAAAACTTGAAGTTGGTACAGGCAATTCTAGTGTTTCACAACTTGCTTTATATCAAAAATGTGGATTTCGTATTTTTTCTATTGATTTTGATTACTTTTCGAAGCATTATGAAGAAGAGATTATTGAAAATGGAATTGTATGTCGTGATATGATCCGCCTTGCAATGGAATTGAATAAAAACGTATAACTATTTAGGGGGAAGAGAAGATGGAAGTACATAAAGCAATTACAGCACATTCTCGTAAACAAAATGAAAGTGTAAAAGCATGTTTACAATTAGATGTACAGCGTGAAGCAGCTATTGAAGCTGCCGTATCTCTTGCGTCAAATGGGAAAGAATTTTCGGTTGATGTAATTAATGTTGTAACGAAGCAGATTAATGATCTTGCAAAAAATGGTGTTACCTTGCAGCGTAAATATGTTACAGAAGAAATGGTTATGGAGTATGTAAGTCGTTTGAAAGAGAAAGAAGGTCGTTAAAGATGATAGTTACAGTCGAATGGTTACGTGAGCATATAGAAGATGAGAATGTCCGTATAATCGATTGTCGTTTTGATTTAGCGAATCCTAATTGGGGTAGAGAAAAGTATGAAGAAGGACATATTCCTCATGCGTTATATTTTGATTTGAATTTAGATTTATCAAGTCCTATAGCAGAACATGGTGGCCGCCATCCTTTACCAAATATTGAGGAGTTTGCAGACAAGCTTTCGAAGGCTGGTATTGATGAACATACGACAGTAATTGCGTATGACAGTCAAGCCGGTGCAAATGCTGCTCGTTTATGGTGGTTATGTAACTATGTAGGACATGAGAAAGTATATATATTAGATGGTGGTTTCCAGGCTTGGAAAGAGAATGGACTACCGACAACAGCGGAAATTCCTGTTGCTATACGAAAAACATTCAAAGCTAATATACAAGATCATATGCTTGTAACGATGGAAACGGTCAGAGAGAATATCCGTGCAGGTGCGGATGTTACATTAATTGATTCAAGAGAGCCGAAACGTTATGCTGGTGTAGAGGAACTTGTCGATCATAAAGCAGGACATATTCCAACAGCAGTAAACCATTTTTGGAAGGATGGAATGTTGCAATCAGGACAATTTAAGAATAAAGCTGAGCAACAAGAACGATTCCAAAACCTGTCGAAAGATAAGGAAACCATTGTATATTGTGGTTCTGGTGTTACAGCGTGTCCAAACATCCTTGCATTAAAATTAGCTGGATTCCAAAATGTTAAATTGTATGCAGGTAGCTGGAGTGATTGGATTTCTTATCCAGAAAATCAAATTGCAAAAGAAGAAGATTAATCACTTGCATGCAAAAATAATTTGTATTAAAATAAGGTCACAAGCAAGAGATTGCTCGAAAAACTTTGTATTTTACACATTGGAAACAATGTGATAATATAACGACAAGTAAATAATACATCCTGCGGTGTGCGTAACTTATTTATGTCTAAAACCGATGTTAGTTATACGGAAGCTCAATATTTAGCGACCATCATCAAGCCTTCCTTGTGGAGGAAGATGTACGGTAACTGTGAGGGCATCCACCTGCGAGTAGCGGGTTTTTGGACATTTACGAGGAGCGGCACGTGCGGGGGTCTTATTTCAACTAACCTTATATAAAATTCCTACGGTGTACGTAGCTTATGCATGTCTTAAACCAATAAGTTTAATATGGAAGTTCAATATTTAAATGTAGCTAACATGCCATCTTTTTAAGAAGGAAGTTACAAACATTTGTGAGGGCATCCACCTGTGAGAGCAGGTTTATGGACATCTAGAGAGAACGGCATATGTGGGGCTATATAAAAACCTTACGTTTTATACGTAAGGTTTTTTTGTTGCATAGATATATTAATATTATCTTGATTCACCTGTGAAGTTTCCGTAATAAATGTAGCACTTTCTGTCTTCATCAATCTCTCTTGAATCCAAGGAGAATTCCATAGACATGCCGTCTCGCTGAATATATATAATATCTGAATGAAGAGATGGTAAAATTTCTTCGTAGTTCCATACATCTTGACTATCTACTAAGCTTGAACTCGTTTCACTTAGTTCTCTAATTTCAAAACCGATGTGGGAGTATGTAGGGTCTGAAGGGTCATTGGCGAAAACTTCTTTTTGAATATAAATAACTGCTGTTCCGTCTGGATCAACCGAAGTTGCAGTAACAACATAAGTATTTTTCTCTTTAATAAAATATTCACAAGTCATGCGTGCGATAATTTCAGAATTAGAAATATTGGCGTAGTTCCATAAAGCAGGATACCCTTTCGTTTCATCATTAAGTCGATATTCTAAGCGCATTTAATCCCTCTTCTTCCTTTTTCTTCTACTTTATCATGCCATCCTATATAATAGGAATAGAATTTAAAAAGGGGAGTGCGAAGGTGACAAAAACGAAATGGTTAGTAGGTGGTGTCGTAACGTCTTTAATGACTGGCACTTTATTTGGTTGCGCACAAGATCTTCCCCCAAAACCGAATGATAATAGTTGTTCTGATTGGGATTGGGATGATGAACTTGGGGTATGGCAGTGTGATGATAGTAGTTCAGGTTATCGTGGGCATTATTTCTATGGTGGGCGATACTATCAAAATAAATCCACTTTTAAAAATTCATCGGCGTTTAAATCGTATCAATCGTCTGCTGAATTTAAAGGTGGAATTGGAAGCGGTTCAAAGGGAGGATTTGGGGGCTAAAATATGTCGCAATACATAAGGGATCGAAAAGAATTTTATTTAAAATATCCGAATTTTTGGTCGGATTTATATGAATGTGAGTATAGTTTGTTTCATGTTTTTTCTATAACAAATCAGACTTTGGACCAATTACACTTAGCGACTGAACGAATGGGGAAAATATTTTTTAAGACTGCTAGACTGCTGCGTAATTTAAGTGACGAACAGCTTCTAGATCTTGGCTTTCCATCCGCGAGTTTATCATTCATTAGAATGAAAGGGCTTTATCCTGAATCTGTAATTTCGCGATTTGATTTTGCTGTAACAGAGGATAACAAAATTAAAATGCTTGAGTTTAATAGTGATACACCAACTTTTATTGTGGAATGTTTTCAAATGAATGGAAAAGTTTGTGAAAATCTAGGCTATGATGATCCAAACTCAGATCAAGAACGATTGCTATCTTCTGGTGTTACGAAAGCTGTAATGGAAGCGACAAAGGAATTAGACAATCCAAATGTTGTTTTTACAGCACATCATGAACATATCGAGGATTGGAATACGACTACGTATTTGAGTCAGCTATGCCATGTTGAAAATAAAGTAGTGCCAATGTCAGAACTTAGAATTACAAAAGATGCTCTAGTTGATAAAGATGGGGCGAAGATTGATGTTTTATATCGCCAAACATATCCGATAGAAGATTTAATTGAGGATCAAGATCCTGAAACAGGAGATTTGGTAGGTGTGGAACTGCTGCAACTTGTAAAAGCCGGAAAGCTTTTTATAATAAATCCTTTGTCAGCATTTTTACTTCAGCCAAAATCGATTCAGTGTCTTATTTGGGGGTTAGCAGAAGAAGAGGTCTTTTATACAAACGAGGAACAACAGTGGATTAAAGAATATATGTTACCTACATATTTAGAACCAGATTTATTTTTAGGAAAAGGTTCTTTCGTTCAAAAACCTTCATTTGGTAGAGAAGGAGATACAATTACGATTCGCGATAAGGATGAAAATATTATGCTTCAAAATGCACATCAAACGTATAAAACTGCACTGCCGATATTTCAAAAGTATACAGAACTGCCAGTCGTATCCTTGGAAACAGAAAAGGGGATGGAGAAACTGTCCTATGTGTTTGGTTCTTTTTTAATTGCTGGAAAAGCGAGTAGTATCGGTATTCGCGCGGGAGAAAAGATTACAGGAAATGAATCGTACTATTTACCGGTAGGTATAAAAAGGAGGGGGAAAAATGATTAATTTTTTATTATATTTAGCAGTAACACTTGGACTTTTATGTATTGGTCTGTTCTTGATGGAAGTGACAACGAAAGTTAAGGAATTTAAGTTAATGGCTCAAGGGAATAAGGCGGTAAGCTATGTGCTTGGAGGGCGATTACTTGGGTTAGCTATCGTTTTATATTCGACAGCAGCTAATTCAATTTCACTTCTTGATATGATTTCGTGGGGAGCAGTTGGGATTTTGGCTCAAATTATCGTCTTTTATTTAGCTGAGTGGCTTACACCACGCTTTAATATAAACAAAAGTCTTGAAGAAGATAATCAAGCAGTCGGTCTTTTTCTTATGTTTTTATCGCTTTCAATTGGGATTGTAATCGCTGGTTGTATAACTTATTAAAAACTTTACGTTTAAACGTAAAGTTTTTTATTTTATACCGCTATTTGCCGGACAGCCCGATTGGTGAGGGCTAATAATCAGTGGCGGATGAACAAAACCCCCACTGATGAAAGTTTCACTTTATATACGTTAGTTTGCCATACCATTTGAAAAAATTGTAGGCTACGGTTGACATCTATTTTAAATAAGAGTAACATTTTCAATGTAATGAAAATAAGTCTCTGTTAGGTGAGGCTCCTGTATAGAGAAATGCTACTGCCCAAAAATGTCGAGAGACGCCAATGGGTCAACAGGAATGATCGAATTAAGGTTTTTCTTAACGTAGCTGGTAATGTACCTATGCTATACAGTGCTAAAACTCGGTGAGGGAGAGGTCCGTAGATTTCTAATTATATTAGAAATCGTTTATTTGTGTATGTAATGGCCGCTACTCTCTTAAGGGTAGGGGTCTTTTTTGTTACCAAGCTATGAGTAATTTCATATTATAAACTATAAAATTAAACGAGGAGGTGAGGAGCATGTCAAATTCTGACTCGGTTCCGTTACCCATATACTTCAAATCAAAAATATATGATGTAGGCAGGAAACGATTTGTTCCTCCCTCTATATTTATCACAATGTAGCGTTTATAAAGCGCGAGACACTTTCACAGTAAAGTGGATAAATTGAGAAACAAAGCGTTTCTTCCTATGTTGTAAAGGAGGAGACGATAATATGTTATATGCAAACAAAACTGTGGGTAACACGTCATATAAACTAAGTAAAAAATCAATAAAAGAACAAACAATGCTCCAAAAAAATAAAGATTTATTAATTGAAATTGCAACAAGAGATGTAAAATCTGTATTTGCATATTTTAAAACAACAAGAGACGGACTATCAATGAAAGAGGCACAAAAACGTATTCAAGTATATGGCCGAAATGAACTAACTTCAAAAAGAGCACTTCTTGCGGAAGTAATGATGAAGCTAGGTGGCATGATTCCAGGTTTTTCAAAACAACGTGTGTGTGATGAATTACAACGTGAAACGATTACTGTATCTAGAGTAGAATATTCTAGTAGTACAGGGCTAAATAGTGAACTGAAAATGATGGAGATACCTGTGCAAGAACTTGTACCTGGAGATATGATTTTTCTTTCGGCTGGAGATGCTGTGCCAGCTGATGTACGTATTATTTATGCAGATGATTTATTAGTGAATGAGTCTGTGTTAACGGGAAACGAAGCGAATATAGAGAAGTTTGAGAGCTGCTATCACCTTGAACGTAAACGATTTATTCCATTAAAACGGATGAAAGATTATAATCCACTTGAGCTTGAAAATGTATGTTTTAAAGGTTCGCATATCGTTAGTGGAAATGCAAAAGCTATCGTTGTTTCTACTGGAAAAAATACGTATTCAGGTATCTTGCATACTTGTTGTAGTAGAACGTCTTAATGTGTTAATGATGCTAAATATACAAAAACAATGTATAATAGACAAAGTTGAGCAAAAACGTAGAATGGTAATCTATTTATATAACCTTACGTGATAACGTAAGGTTATTATTTTTTTAATAGGAGAGGAATTATGAAAAAAGTATTATTAGTTGATGGTATGGCACTATTATTTCGTGCTTTTTACGCAACAAGTGTCTACGGACAATTTATGAAACGACAAGATGGAACCCCTACGAACGGGATTCATGGTTATATGAAACACTTATTAACAGCTACGCAAGCGATCGAACCAACACATATCGTTACATGCTGGGATATGGGAAGTACGACATTTAGAACAGAATCGTTCTCGAATTATAAAGCAAATCGTGCAGCGCCACCAGAAGAATTAATTCCTCAATTTGATTTAGTGCAAGAAATGACTGCAAAATTATCCATTCCAGTTATCGGTATGAAAGGCTACGAAGCCGATGATTGTATCGGTACGCTTGCAAAACAATATTGCAATGAAGCTGAAGTTTATATTTTAACAGGTGATACGGATTTACTTCAACTTGTTGATAAGAACGTTACAGTTATGCTTCTGCGTAAAGGAATTGGAAATTACGAATATTACACATCGGAGAAAATCATGGAAGAAAAAGGTGTAGAGCCGTGGCAAATCGTCCATGCAAAAGCTTTCATGGGAGATACAAGTGATAATTATCCAGGTGTAAAAGGTATCGGTGAAAAAACAGCGTATAAGCTTATTCAAGAGCACGGAACAGTATCCGCTGTACTAGAAAATGTAGAATCATTAACAAAAGCGCAGCGTACGAAGATTGAAAGTGATTTAGAGAACTTAAATATTTCGTTGCAATTAGCACAAATTCACTGTGAAGTTCCAATTTCATGTTTACTAGAAGAGGGATTACACACAATGGATGAAGAAAAACTTAGATTTGTTTGTGAAGAAATGAATTGGGGAAGACCTGAAATATTAATAAATATGCTATAAATAGTTTGGAAAGAGGGATGTTGCATAAGTCGAAATTTGACTTGGTGACACCTTCTTTTTGTTTTTGTAAACAGTATTATAGTAAATAAAATTATGTCGAACTCAATTTTAAATATATAAATGTTTCGACAAGATATAATGATAAAAGTTGAGGGGAA
>NZ_JBNLYE010000042.1:0-25186 GCF_050172095.1 Bacillus sp. GMs2/2 | reverse complement strand
TTACATCGTTATAACCTAAGTTTTTTAATTTCTCAATAAGCCATGCATCTGTATGTTCAATCATTTGTAAATGACTAGATTGAATTTCTCCATCAATAATAAGAGGAAGCGTAAACTGCAATGTATCTTGTTTATTTTTTTGTTTTTGAAAGACAGATAACTTCCCAGACGGTTCCAAAATAGCATATTCTACATCCCGAATATCTCCAACTCCTTGTTCCCTTAATTGCATCATTAAATCATCTATATTATAACGTTGCTTTCTCATCTTCTTTTCATCAATCTTTCCCGCGTTTACAAGAATAGCCGGCTCACCTTCTATTAAATGCCGAAAGCGTTGATACTTTAGGGAAATGACTGACAAAATAATTTGGATGCACATAAGAAAAGTCATCGGAACTAATTGATGCCAAAGTGATTTATCGGTATTTTCAATTGCCACTACAGCCATTTCTCCAAGCATAATAAATACGACTAAATCTAATACACTTAGCTCTCCTATCTCACGTTTACCCATAAGACGAAAAATAATTAAGATGATGATATATAAAAGCATTGTCCGTCCAATTATTGATATCCATTCCATTTCTACATCTCCTTTTTTACGTATAGACTCCCCTATAAAAAAGAAACTAGTCTAACTTAGACAAAAGGAAAATATGCTTGTATTAAAAAGGGGGAATGCATAAATGGATGGAACGAAAAAATTATCAACTGCAATTGGCTTCGGTATTATTACACTACTAATTCTCGCATCTATTACTAGCATGATTATGGCTCTTTTATTAAAGTTTACGAATATAAACGAAGGGACATTAACCGTTACTATTTTTATACTCGCTCTTTTATCTATGCTTATGTCTGGATTTACTGCCGGCAAAAAGGCTCAAGGAAAAGGTTGGCTAGTAGGTTTCACAACAGGTCTCACGTTCACTATACTCGTTTTTCTAGTTAACTATTTAGGCTTTTCTCAAACTTTATCGAACTCACAATTACTTTATCAATTAGCATTAATGGGGGCGAGTACACTCGGTGGTATTTTCGGTGTAAATATGTCAAAGCAAAGTAACTAAAAAAGGCCCTGCATATTTCATGCAGGGCCTTCCAAATTAGTTTTTCACAACTTCACGAATCGCATTGCGATCGAACGTTAAGTGTGAACCACCAGATTTAATAACAATTTTCGTCTCATCTACTGATTCGATTGTACCGTGTAAACCACCGATTGTTACGATAGCATCACCTTTTGCTAACTCACTTTGCATTTGAGCAACTGCTTTTTGACGTTTTTGTTGCGGGCGAATTAATAAGAAATAGAAAATCGCAAACATCGCAACGATCATAACGATATTCATCATACCTGCATTCATCTTTTGTTCCTCCTTTTAAATTATGTATTAGAAGTTTTTAGCATTCGGTTTATTAAAGCCATACTGTTCAAAGAACTCTTCGCGGAAATCGCCAAGACGGTCTTCACGAATAGCTTGTCTCACCTGCTCCATTAAGTTTAACAGAAAATGAAGGTTGTGATAAGACGTTAAACGAATTCCGAACGTTTCATCACATTTCATTAAGTGACGAATGTACGCACGAGAGTAGTTTTTACATGTGTAGCAATCACAGTTTGGATCAAGCGGACCGAAGTCTCTTGCGAATTTCGCATTTTTTACAACGAGGCGACCTTCACTTGTCATACATGTACCATTTCGAGCGATACGAGTTGGAAGTACGCAGTCAAACATATCAATACCACGAATTGCGCCATCGATTAACGAGTCAGGAGAACCTACACCCATTAAGTAACGAGGCTTATTATCTGGAAGAAGTGGTGTTGTAAACTCAAGTACACGGTTCATAATATCTTTCGGTTCGCCTACAGATAAACCACCTACAGCGTAACCAGGGAAGTCCATTGAAACAAGATCTTTCGCACTTTGACGACGAAGCTCTTCGTACTCTCCCCCCTGTACAATACCGAATAAACCTTGATCTTGCGGACGTTCATGCGCTTTTAAGCAACGTTCTGCCCAGCGGCTCGTACGCTCTACAGATTTCTTCATATATTCAAAAGTAGCTGGGAATGGTGGACACTCATCAAATGCCATCATAATATCTGAACCTAATGCATTTTGGATTTCCATCGCTTTTTCTGGTGATAAGAATAATTTATCTCCATTTAAGTGATTGCGGAAGTGAACGCCTTCCTCTTCAATACGACGGAAGTCACTTAAACTGAATACTTGGAAACCACCAGAGTCTGTTAAGATTGCACGATCCCAGTTCATAAATTTATGCAAGCCGCCTGCTTCACGAATAATTTCATGACCTGGACGTAGCCATAAATGATACGTATTACTTAAAATAATGCCAGAATCCATTGCTTTTAATTCTTCTGGTGACATTGTCTTAACTGTTGCAAGTGTACCAACTGGCATAAATGTTGGTGTATCAAATGAACCGTGCGGCGTATGCACACGACCTAAACGGGCACCCGTTTGTTTACATGTCTTAATAAATTCATAACGAATTGCTGTCATAACTTACTCCTTTTATTTGTTTCTCATTTTAGCGTGAGATGCAACAAACATTGCATCACCGAAGCTAAAGAAACGATATTTTTCTTTTACTGCTTCATTATAAGCATGAAGTACATTATCTCTATTTGCAAATGCACTTACAAGCATAATTAATGTTGATTTCGGTAAATGGAAGTTTGTAATTAAACCATCAATTGCTTTAAATTCATATCCCGGATACATGAAAATATCTGTCCATCCAGAAGCGGCGCAAAGCTTACCTTCATGATCTGTTGCAATTGTTTCTAACGTACGAGTTGATGTCGTACCTACAGTAATAATACGTCCACCATTCTCTTTCACACGATTTAATAATGCCGCTGTCTCTTCAGACATATGATAATATTCTGCGTGCATATGGTGTTCTTCAATCGTGTCTGCAGAAACTGGTCTAAATGTTCCAAGTCCTACGTGAAGTGTAATGAATGCTAACTGAACGCCTTTTTGCTTTAACTTCTCAAGTAACTCTTCTGTAAAGTGAAGTCCCGCAGTCGGCGCTGCTGCTGAACCGATTTCTTTCGCATATACTGTTTGATAGCGATCGCGATCTTCTAGCGTCTCTTTAATATATGGAGGAAGTGGCATTTCCCCAAGTTCATCTAAAATTTCATAGAAGATGCCGTCATATGAAAATTCAAGCTGACGTCCACCTTGATCTGCAGTTCCTGTGCAAGTTGCTTTTAATTTCCCTTCGCCAAAAGAGATAACAGTTCCTTCTTTTACACGTTTCGCTGGCTTTACAAGCGTTTCCCACTTATCACCTTCTTCTTGTTTTAAAAGAAGTACTTCAATGTGCGCGCCTGTATCTTCTTTCACACCGTGCAAACGAGCAGGCATAACTTTCGTTTCATTTAAAACTAAGCAATCCCCCTCATGTAAGTAAGAAAGAATATCCGTAAAATGTTTATGCTCAATATCACCTGTTTCACGGTCTAACACCATTAATCTTGATGTTTCACGCTCTTCTAACGGGACTTGTGCAATAAGTTCTTCTGGTAAATGAAAATCAAACAGATTTATATCCATAGCTATATCCACCTATTTCTTATTTAAATCGATTTATTATATACATAATAAAAGATAATACAATACTTAACACAATACATGTAATGATAGGAAAATAAAAGGTAACGTTTCCTTTTTTCACAAAAATATCGCCTGGAAGCCTTCCAATGAACTTCCAAGCTAATCCAACAACGATGAGTAAGATCCCGGCTGTAATAAGCAGCTTTGGCATCTCCGTCATACTTTTGGTATCTCCATTCCGAAATGTTCATACGCAAGCGGCGTTACAATTCGGCCCCTCGGCGTTCGTTGTAAAAAGCCAATTTGTAATAAATACGGCTCATACACATCTTCAATCGTATGAGATTCTTCTCCAATTGTTGCTGAAACCGTTTCTAATCCAACTGGACCGCCACGGAATTTCTCAATAATACCAAGCAGTAATTTATGATCAATATGATCTAGACCTAATTTATCTACTTGCAGTAGCTCTAATGCCATTTGTGTAATTTCCATCGTAACCGTTCCATTACCACGAACTTGTGCGAAATCACGTACACGTCTTAAAAGACGATTCGCAATACGAGGTGTACCACGAGCACGTCTTGCAATTTCTAATGCAGCTAACGAATCGATTTCAACTTCAAATACTTCTGCTGTACGTTCAACAATCGCAGAAAGCTGATCTACTGTGTAGTACTCTAACCTTGAAAGTACACCGAAGCGGTCACGAAGCGGTGCCGATAATGCTCCAGCACGTGTTGTTGCTCCAACTAATGTAAATGGCGGTAAATCTAGGCGTACAGAACGTGCTGAAGGCCCTTTTCCAATTACAATATCAAGGCAAAAGTCTTCCATCGCAGGATACAATACTTCTTCAATTGATCTATGCAAACGATGAATTTCATCAATAAATAATACATCACCTGGCTGAAGCGCTGTTAATACAGCAGCTAAATCTCCTGGTCTTTCAATTGCGGGACCTGAAGTTGTTCTAACATTAACGCCCATCTCATTGGCAATAATATTCGCAAGCGTCGTTTTACCAAGACCTGGTGGTCCATATAAAAGCACGTGATCTAACGTTTCTTCACGCATTTTCGCCGCTTCAATAAATACTTCTAAATTATGTTTCGCTTTATCTTGGCCAATATACTGACGGAGCGTCTGTGGCCGTAATGAATATTCTAAATCCGCATCTTCATATGCAGATTCCCCTGAAAGGAGACGTTCGTCCATTATACTCACCTCTTACCATTTAGTAAAAGACTAAGTGCCTTTTTAATATACTGATCCGTCGTTAATGCTTCTTTTAATAACTCTGGTACAACACGAGAAACTTCGCGTTCTGCGTATCCAAGTGCGCGCAGAGCTTCCAGTGCCTCATCAAGCTCAGCTGATGAACCTTTATTCTCATCAAAACGTTCTGTGTCTGAGAATAAATCAACAAATGCATCTGGTACGACATCTGCTAGTTTTCCTTTTAAATCTAAAATCATTTGGCGTGCTGTTTTCTTTCCGACGCCTGGGAATTTCACTAAAAACTTCTCATCTTCATGCTCAATCGCTTGAACGACCTGTCCTGTTTGACCAGAAGCTAAAATTGCAAGAGCGCCTTTTGGCCCAATGCCAGACACGCCTAACAACTTTGTAAATAATAAACGCTCTTCACGTGTTTTAAAACCGTAAAGTGCCATAATATCTTCTCTCACATAATGATATGTATAGACACGGATTTCTTGCTTACTTCTTTGAAATACATACGGATTTGGTGTGAAAATTTGATAACCAATTCCATTATGATCAATTACGACATATTCCGGCCCTACATACTCCACGTAACCTGTAACATATTCAAACAAAATACGATCTCTCCCTCTTAAATCATGTATTCCATTTTAACATATTTAATGATAGAAAAGCGAGACTGCCCCAACAAATGTTCTCCACTTGAAACTTCTGTTATTTTCCATTGACAGAAAGGTTAAAGCACCTTAATATACAGAAGTCGATAATGATTATCAATACTAATTAAAGGGGTTACATCAGGATGAAACGTAAGCTATTTATTTTATTTACTATTATGCTTGTTGTTCTTTCTATCGTTGGCTGTTCTTCTCAAAAAGAAGAATCGAAAGCAAAAGAACAACCGAAAACAAAAGTTGTAAAACATGCTAAAGGTGAAGCTACAATTCCAGTAAATCCAAAGAGAATTGTTGACTTATCTGGATCAACAGAAGAACTATTACTTCTTGGACATAAACCTGTTGGTACAGCAAATACATATAAAGATAAAATCCAAAATCACTTAACAGACAAGTTAGATGGAGTAAAAGCAGTAGGTTGGTACTGGGCACCTAAAGTTGATTTAGAAGCTGTTACTGCTTTAAAACCAGACTTAATTATTTTAAACAACCGTCAATTAAAAATTTATGATCAACTAGAAAAGGTTGCACCTACAGTTGTTCTAGAAACAAACTTAGAAGACTGGCGTGGTAAGTTTAAAGAAGTAGGTAAGCTATTTGACGAAGAGAAGAAAGCAGACAAATGGATTGCAGACTACGATAAGAAAGCAGACTCTTTATCTAAAAAAATTAAACAGAAAACAAAAGATGAGAACTTTATGTTCGTTGCAGTTACACCACAAAACTTCCGTGTATACGGTAGCTTCGGATACGGTGACATCATCTTTAATGACTTAAAACTTCCAGCAACAAAAGGCACAGATTTAAAACAAACGATGGCGCAAGTATCGCTAGAAGGTCTTGTTGCATTCCAGCCTGATCAAATGTTTATTGTAAACTTCGGCGGCGAAGCTGATAAAGTTTACGAAGACTACAAAAACAGTGCTGTTTGGAAAGACAATAAAGCAGTTAAGAACAATCACGTATATGAAGTATCAAATGAAGTCTTCAATACGAAAGCATTCAATCCAATCGGAAAAGATATGCTAATTGATGAAATCGCAAAAGAAATTTTAGCTAAAAATAAATAAGAAAAAAAGCAGCTCACCATGAGCTGCTTTTTTTCTTACTTTGAACTGCGTATTGCTTCATTTTTTCAATCGTCTTCACAAAACCTTCTTTTGATTTAATACGAATGCCACGTTTCAATTTCGCACGTTCATAGCTCTCAAGCTTTTTCATATCAATTTGAAAGAAAGAATGGATCGCATTATCATTTTTTGGAACACCTTTGAAAATTTGTAATATCCCTTCCTCTGAAACACCAAAATACCCGCTCGTTTTCAATAACGGAGAAATATCATCAACTTTCTTTTGCAATACAATTTGTACATCATCACGATCAACGAGCTGCCATTCTTTATACTGCTGTAAAAACTTTTCTAAATCCGTCACTTTTTCTGTAAGTATTTCTTCGCTTACTTCGCCATCAACATACATACGCTCTAATAAAATTGTAACCTCAGGTTCTTTTTTCGTTACTTCTGGTACTGGCCCTTCCGCCTTCACATTCGTTTCATAAACGAAACAAAACATCATAACGAAAGCTTGCATCGCAATCAGTATCCATTTCATTTCCGTTCACCTCTTTTAGGCAATATCATACTTTCATTAGTAGTTTTTCCGTAAATGGGGGTTTTATCCATATTACATTTCTTTCGAAAATATAAAAAATGCAGATAAGGATTCACCTCATCTGCATTTTTTATTTACTTTTATATAAAATGAAAGACGCCTGCAAAGCAGGCGTCTTGATGCGTTTACGGCGAGAGACCAGGCGACCACATTCGCGTGTTTAGCACTTAAGCATATCTCTCGTCTTACGTAAATTAGCTCATCGCTTTGCTAATATAACATTAATAAAGTATAAGTGCAACATGTTTATAAAAATATTTTATTTCCTCTTTCATCCAAATAAATCAAACGCAAATTATAAATTGATAAATGCAATATATATATTACAATAAACATAACAGCGAAATCATCATAAACGGGAGATAGATATTATGAAACAAATAAAGGATGAACGTCTCATTCTGCAAACGTTAAAAAACATACGTATTGTCTTTCTTTTTCAATCACTTGGTATAATCGGTGTTTTAGGCTATATCGGATTCACTGAAGGAATAGATCAAATTACGAAATCTCCATTATGGCTAGTATTTATTCTTACGAGTATGATCCTTAGTTATTTACAGTTAAGTGTTTCAATCGATGTAGAAGAAGGCGAAAAGGAAATAAAGTTAACTCCTTATTATAAACTTGTCTTCCGCTCCCTTATTGTAGGAATCGTTATGGCTATTATTTATATCATTTTCAGTCCAGAAAGACCTCTATTTGAAGCTATTTTAACAGATAGTATTCTTTTCATCTGCTTTTTAGTTTCTTATTCCGTTAGTTATTTTATTAAAAAACGTCGTTTACAAGACAACGATGAATAAAGAGGAAGGGCTCCCCCTTCCTCTTTTGTTTTGCTATCGCACTGTACCAGTTAAACCGTAACGAATGTCTCGGAACATATTCACTATGTCACGATTAAAATCGTTTGTAACTGTACCGTTACGTAGACGCGTACTCATTGCATCGACACGAGTAAACATATCATTTCTTACAGAAACATATACGTTTCTGTTTCCAACTTCATTTGCAACAGCTTGACGAATTTCGTTCGCCATCGCCGTTTCATTTGTCACTGTGTTACGTGGTTTTACCGCAATCGCTACATCGTTTCCATATACAACTGTAGACACACGGTCTACGTTATTCATACGTTTCACACGATTTGTTATTCTTTCAGCTGTTTTACCATCATTGTTAATGTATGAATTGTTCATTGTAATATTACGAGTTGGATGCGGATTAGCAATTTGTCCATTGTAATTTACATCACGGTAATAATTGTATCCTGTATCGTTACGACCATTTCTATATGTTACATAATCTGTATAACGATCATTACGCGTCACATTATCACGATACTGATGTGTATCATTATAAGATGTACGCTCGTAATTGTAGTTACGTCCATCCATTGCATTGTTTTTTGGTGTACCACATGCAGCTAATGCACTAGTAACTAACAAAGAAGCAGCAATCACTTTTACTTTCGTATTCAATACAAAAACCCCCTCTGTTAGAATGAGCTTCTCTACTGAAAAGCTCCCTCTTATGATGAGTAACAGAGAAGGTTTTTACACTGTTAATATTTCACTGGGAATTTTCTAGCACTTCATAAAAAAACTGCCTTTTCTTAATTAACAGGAATGCAAAAAAGGCGGGAATACTCCCGCCTTTTTAAACTTCTTCTTCGTCCTCTTCTTCTGAAACGGGCTCTCCAAATACATTTGGTGGATCTGGTTGATAATACATCGTTCCTGGCTGTGGTGCATATGCAGACTGAGTTGGTTGATAATATAAAGGATTCGCATATTGCGGGCCGCCTGGTTGTGGACTATATAGTCTACTTTCTCCTCCGCATCCACAATCTTCCTCACCCTGCACAAGCGGCGGCATGTTATTATCCATTGGCATCATATTCGGGTTTGGCATAGACGTATGTTGCGGTCCAAACGGCGCTCCTTGCTGATATGGCATTTGATATGGATTTGGTTGTTGATAATACGGATTCGGCGGCATCATGGGCATTTGATAGGGCATCATATTTGGTGGTTGATTGTTATCCATAATCGGCATCATATTCGGCATTTGATTGTTATCCATAATTGGCATCATATTCGGCATTTGATTGTTATCCATGATTGGCATCATATTCGGCATTTGGTTATTATCCATAATTGGCATTATATTCGGCATTTGATTGTTATCCATAATTGGCATCATATTCGGCATTTGATTGTTATCCATGATTGGCATCATATTCGGTGGTTGATTGTTATCCATAATTGGCATCATATTCGGCATTTGATTGTTATCCATAATTGGCATTATATTCGGTGGTTGGTTGTTATCCATGATCGGCATTATATTTGGCATTTGAATATTTGGCGGTATGACTTGTGGAATAACTACATTTTCTTTCGATACATTTGGCGATACTATATTTCCTACATTCTCTTTCTTCACTTGTGGTGACACTATATTTCCTACATTCTCTTTCTTCACTTGTGGTGACACTATATTCCCTACATTTTCTTTTTTCACTTGCGGCGACACTATATTTCCTACATTTTCTTTTTTCACTTGCGGCGACACTATATTTCCTACATTTTCTTTTTTCACTTGTGGTGACACTATATTCCCTACATTCTCTTTCTTCACTTGCGGCGACACTATATTTCCTACATTTTCTTTTTTCACTTGCGGCGACACTATATTCCCTACATTTTCTTTTTTCACTTGCGGCGATATTATATTATTTTTTTTCGTTTGCGAAGAAATGATATTGTTAGGTTTCATTTTACTAATTTGAGGAGCAATTAACTCGCTTCCTTTTTTTATTACATCTGAAATTTTATATTCTTTTTTCGGTTTTATTGGTGGTTGTGGCGGCTGCGGTAATACATTTACCGAAAACTTCGTGTTTTCTTTTTCCGCCGGTTTTTGTTTTTCTATCACAGGTGGTTTTTGAATAACAGACGGTTTTTCTTTTTGAATTGGCTGTTCTTTTTGCACCTCTTTTTGCGGTTTCACCTGTACTTCTTTTTGCGGCTTTACCTGCATCTCCTTCTGTAGTTTCACCTGTACTTCTTTTTGTGGCTTTACTTGCATCTCTTTCTGCGGTTTTACTTGCACTTCTTTTTGTGTTTGTTGCATAGCTGGCTGCTGTGTAATTGGTGCTGATTGATACGTAACTTCTTCTTCATCCTCTATTCCAAGCGGAGTTGGTGTTGCTGCAAATTCTTTTTGCTGCACTTCTTTTACGTATTGCTTTGGAGGTGCTGAACCTGCTCCAGCCTGTTGTTTCATATGAACACTCTTTGATGGCACTTTAATTTTCATACCTGGCATAATTAAATCTGGATTACTAAGTTGTGTATTTGTTTTTTTCAACGTATCAAAATCCACTCCGTACTTTTTCGCAATTTTCCAAAGGGTATCCCCTTTTTGCACGATATGAATTTTCAAATTTTCCCCCTCCTGTATAACTTATCTATAAGTAACAAATCTCATGAAGTAACTCTTTCTAAATAACATTAACTTCTTTTCACTTTTATCACTTCTTCGATTTTCAATATCATTCGAAGTGGAATAAGCATAAAGAACCACAATGATTTCTTCAAAACAATGTATGCCCATTTCGTTCTCGTTATGATTATATGTATGAAAAAAAGCAACGGGAATACCGTTGCTTTACACACGCTCTAACATACGATTTAATGCAAGAACTGCTTCTGCCGTTACTTGTTTGTCTACGCTAATAACGTTAATTTCTTCTCCTCTTTCTATCGTTTCAAGTGTCCATAATAAGTGAGGCAGATCAATTCGATTCATCGTTAAGCACGGACACATAAATGGATTAAGCGAAACAATTTCTTTATCTGGATGTTGCTGAATAATTCGATTTACTAAATTCATTTCTGTACCAATCGCCCATTGGCTACCAGATGGCGCTGATTCAATCATATCAATAATATATTTCGTTGAGCCTGCATAATCTGAAGCAGCTACAACTTCATAGCAACATTCTGGATGTACAATAATATTCATATCCGGATGATTTTTTCGTACACTCTCAATATTCTTCATTGTAAAATTTTGATGAACAGAACAATGTCCTTTCCATAAAATCACTTGAATTTCTTCTATATCCCCATCGTACTCTAATAAATCTGTGTGTGGGTCCCATACTGCCATTTTATCTAACGGGATACCTAGATCGTACGCTGTATTTCTCCCTAAATGTTGGTCTGGTAAAAAGACGAGACGTTCTTTTTGAGTAAACGCCCAAGATACCATTTGCTTTGCATTAGAAGAAGTTACTGTTGCTCCTCCGTTACGACCACAAAACGCTTTAATTGCAGCTGTAGAGTTCACATATGTTAACGGAATCATCGTATCTCCAAATAATTTAGTGAGCTCTGTCCATGCTCTTTCTGTTTGTTCAATATCTGCCATATCCGCCATCGAACAACCTGCACGCATATCTGGTAAGATGACAACTTGATCATCTGTCGTCAACATATCTGCTGTTTCCGCCATAAAGTGTACCCCGCAAAACACAATGTATTTTGCGTCTTTATTGCTCGCTGCAACTTGCGCAAGTTGAAGTGAATCCCCTGCTGCATCTGAAAATTGTACCACTTCATCTTTTTGATAATGATGCCCTGGAATGAATAACATTTTCCCCATTTTCTCTTTAATTTCACGAACACGCTTTTCCATATCTTCCGTTGACATTGTGTAATAACGCTCTGGTAACATCGTTTCAATCGGCTGTACTTTTTCTAAAATACTCATATACGTTTCTCCCCCTCTAAGCCACTTTCCTTACTCTTCAATATTGAAACTAATATCAAGTGCTTTCACTGAATGTGTTAACGCTCCAAGTGAAATATAATCTACCCCTGTTTTTCCGTATTTCGATAAATCTTCAATTGTGATGCCCCCTGAAGCTTCCGTAACGATGGCACTTGGTACAATCTTTGAAAACTCCCGGATTTCATCTGGCGTACGATTATCGAACATAATAATATCCGCACCAGCAGCGACAGCCTCTCTCACCTGTTCCTCAGTTTCTGTTTCCACTTCTACCTTCACCATATGTCCTAACTTTTCTTTTACTGATGTAACAGCTTTTGTAATAGAACCAGCAAAAGCAATATGATTGTCTTTAATCATGACACCATCATATAAACCAAAGCGATGATTAAATCCACCGCCGCACACGACTGCATACTTATCAAACATACGTAGTCCTGGCATCGTTTTTCGCGTATCACAAATGCGAGTATGACTACTATCTAAAGCAAGAACCGCTTTACGCGTCATCGTCGCTATTCCACTCATACGCTGAATAACGTTTAATATAACGCGCTCTGCTGTTAATAACGATGCGATTGGACCTTGCACTGTTGCAATAATTTCTCCTTTTTCTACAAGATCCCCATCTTTTTTATGAAGCTCTATTTCAATTCTCTCATCAATTAATTTAAATCCTGATTCAATTACTAAACATCCTGCAAAGACCCCTGTATCCTTCGCAAGAAACGTTCCTTTCGAAAGCAAGTTATCTGGAAAAATAAGCTGAGATGTTACATCTCTTTCTCCTATATCTTCTAAAAAAAATCGGTTTAATGCTTCTTTAACTTTTATCGTGTTCATAAAGCCCCTCTTCCCCTCATCACACAAGTTGTAGTTTTCTCTTTACTCGAACAATCTCTTTCTTTCCTATATTTCTATCTGGATAATCACTCCGGTAATGCCCGCCAATACTTTCTTCTCTTTGCAAAGCTGACACAACTATAAGCTCACAAACCGTTAACATATTAATAAGCGTTATCTCTTCATTCGTAAGAACATCATGTTGTAATATCATATTTCGAACACCATACTTACTAAACCATCTCTTCGCATAAGATAAACTTTGCTCTGTTCGCACAATCCCAACATATTTCATCATGCATTTTTGTATTTCTTCTTTCGTCGGTAAATGATTCAGAACGATAAACTTTGCTTCCTTTTCAGCTAGCATGTTCACCTTTTCTTTTGTCTCTCTAGATAAAATGTGTCGTCCGATTCTTTTTCCAAACACAAGACCTTCTAATAATGAATTACTCGCTAATCTATTTGCACCATGAACTCCGTTACAAGCTACTTCACCGACTGCGTATAAGTTCGGAATAGACGTCTCTCCATCACAGTTCGTTTTCACGCCGCCCATGTGAAAATGAGTACCAGGCACGACTGGAATAAGTTTTTTATTTATATCGACTCCATTTGTTTTACATATCGATGACACGGTCGGAAAGCGTTGTTCAAAGTTTTGAATCATTTCGATGTTTAAGTACACTTTTTCACCCGCAAGTAGCTGTTCATGAATAGCCCGTGCGACTACATCACGAGGTGCTAGATCCTGTTCGGAATGTATATCCATCATAAAACGCTGCCCTTTTCCATTTATAAGGACAGCTCCTTCTCCGCGAACAGCTTCGGACACGAGGCCGGAACAACGCCCACCCGCGTATAACATCGTCGGATGAAATTGTATAAACTCTAAATCTACAAGCTCTCCGCCTGCACGGTACACCATTGCAAGTCCATCGCCTGTAATCGTCTCATCATTAGAAGTAAAGGCGTATAAACCGCCAATACCGCCTGAAGCTAACACCGTACAATCTGCATTGTAACGTTTCAATTCTCCTTTATTGTTGCGAGTTAAAGCCCCCACACATTTATCTTTTTCTATAATAAAATCGAGCACCATTTCCTGTTCCACTACCGTAACGTATGGAGCTACTTCTTGAATAAGATGCTCTAATAAATTCTTTCCTGTTGCATCGCCACCTGCATGTAAAATACGACGTTTTCGATGCGCTCCTTCTTTTCCAAGATGAGGACCTGTTTCATCTCCATCAAATTTCATTCCTCTTTCAATAAGGTTATTAATTTCTTTCGGTCCCTCCTCGACTAAATAACGGACCACTTCTTCATTGTTATAATGACACCCTGCTACTAATGTATCTTCAAAATGATCATTAGGATTGTCATATGTAGCTACCGCTGCGGCAATTCCACCTTGAGCTAAATGTGTATTATTATTACGTTTCGTCTCCTTTGTGATAATAATCACATTCTTTTCGTGACAAATCTCTTTTGCAACACGAAGTGCCGCAACACCACTTCCAATAATTAAGACATCTGCACTTGGCATAATTGTTGCCTCCTACTTTACACTTTTCAACTGTCTTGACACCTATATTTACATAGTTTTAAAATAATGACAAGAGTTTTTTTATAATTCTTATTTTCACTACCATTTAAAAAGTAAAAGAACTGTAACTCTTACTAGAGAGAGGAACTTACATGATGATATATCTTGACTATGCAGCTACTACACCTATGAGCGAGGAAGCGTTACAAACATATATGAAAGCAGCGTCGCAATACTTCGGAAATGAACAAAGTTTACATGATATTGGAGGAACAGCTGCTTCTTTATTACAAGTTTGCCGAAAAACATTTGCGGAAATGATTGGAGGAAAAGAACAAGGAGTATTTTTCACAAGTGGCGGATCGGAATCAAACTATCTTGCGATTCAATCACTTCTAAATGCCCGAACTAAGAAGCATATTATTACGACACCTATGGAACATGCATCCATTCGAAGTTATTTTCAATCTCTAAAATCAAAAGGCTATACGATCACTGAAATTCCTGTTGATAAAAGCGGACTCCTTTGTTTAGTAGATTTAGAGGCAGCTATTACAGAAGATACTGTGCTAGCAAGTATACAGCATGGAAACTCTGAAATCGGAACCGTTCAAAACATTACAGAAATCGGGGCACTTTTAAAAAAATATAATGTTTTATTTCATACAGATTGTGTGCAAACGTTTGGTAAACTGCCTATCCATGTTTTTGAGATGGGCATTGATAGTCTTTCTGTTTCAGCACATAAAATATACGGACCAAAAGGTGTCGGCGCTTGCTACATAAATCCGCAATCTCGCTGGGAGCAAGTATTTCCGGGAACTTCTCACGAAAAAGGATTTCGCCCAGGTACAGTGAACGTTCCCGGCATCGCATCTTTTTTAACAGCTGCTGAAAATATATTAAAAACTCAATGGGAAGAAAGTTTACGTTTTAAAGAGTTACGCTCCTACTTTTTAGGGCAAATACAAACACTTCCGCTAGAAATTGAAGTAGAAGGTCATTCTACTTCTTGTTTACCACATATTGTTGGGGTTACAATAAAAGGAATAGAAGGTCAATATACTATGCTAGAATGTAATCGCCATGGTATCGCTATTTCCACCGGAAGTGCTTGCCAAGTCGGTAAACAAGAACCTTCGAAAACTATGCTTGCAATTGGAAAAACGTATGAAGAGGCCAAACAATATGTCCGCTTCTCTTTCGGACAACAAACAACGAAAGATCAAATTGATACTACTATTCATGCACTACACACAATTGGAAATCAATTTTATAGAGGTGTTAAATCATAATGAAACAAAATGACCAAAAAAAGATTTTAGGCGAAGAAAGACGACAGCTTATCCTTCAGTGGCTTCTCGCTGCAAATGAGCCGTTATCTGGGAATGAACTATCGAAGAAGACAAACGTAAGTAGACAAGTTATCGTGCAAGATATTTCCTTGCTTAAAGCACGAAACGAACCAATTATTGCGACTGCCCAAGGCTATTTATATTTAAAACCACAAGAGAAACAACAAGCTTTTGAACGCGTAATCGTATGCCAGCACAAACCAGCAGAAGTACGTCAAGAACTTACAATGCTTGTTGACCATGGCGTTACGATTAAAGATGTAAAAGTTGAGCATCCTGTATACGGTGACTTAACAGCATCCATCATGGTAAGCAATCGCTTTGATGTAGAGCAATATTTACAAAAAATCGAAAACACAAATGCTTCCTATCTTTCACAACTAACAGATGGTATTCACTTACATACAATTGAGGCAGATTCTAAAGAAAAGTTAGATGCTGCTTGTGAGGCGTTAGATAAAGCAGGATTTCTCGTTTATTAATGTAAGGCACAGAGTTTTTATCATTCTCTGTGCTTTTTTAATGCTATAATATTGTAATCAATCGTAAAGGAGATCAAATATGAGAATTGAACTCGTTCACTTTAGCATTGGCAAACCGAAACAAATGAAATATGGCGAAGATAAAGAAATGATAACAGGTATATGTAAAGACCCTACAGAAGAGGCCTTTCTCTCAAAAGACGGATTTCGTGGTGATGACGTAGCGGATTTAAAACATCACGGCGGTCCTGATCGTGCTGTTTGTGTGTACCCACACGAGCATTACGCACTATGGGAAGAGGAATTTCAAACTACGCTTCCAGCTTCCACATTTGGCGAAAACATTACCGTAACAAATATGTTAGAGCGTGATGTTTGCATCGGAGATACATATCAACTAGGTGAAACAATCATTCAAGTGACACAAGCAAGAGTACCTTGTAGCACAATTTCAAAACGTCTTGGCATCCCTGGCATACTGCCACGCATTGTAGCAACTGGATTTACAGGCTACCTATGCCGCGTTCTTCAAGAAGGTACTGTACGTAAAGATTCTAAAATTACATTACTAGAACGTCAACCGAGCAATGTTTCTGTCTTGTTCTCTAACGAAATTTATTTTCATAATAGAAAAGATAAAGATGGTATTGAAAAAATTCTTGCCGTTCCAGAACTAGCTGATATTTGGCGTGGTCAGTTAGAAGATCGTCTTGCGAAGTTAAAATAAAGAATCACACCAGGTAAAACAGTATTGAGTCCATCATACCAGATGGACTCTTTTTATTTTCTCTTCCTTCACGTCCAAACATATAAAAATATATTTCATATTATATATGGACAACCTTTAATTCTTATATGTGAAGGGAGTGATTAATTATGGTGGATTACTTCTTAAAAAATGGAAAAAAATATTATAAGAAAAATGATCGTCCATGTAATTCTTCAAATTCAGATTCAAATAACTGTTTTATACAGAACTATACTATTTTCGGTACGGGAAATACCCCTCAAGATCTTGATATAACAACTGGAATTCCTCGAACTGTATTTGAAAACTTCACTAAAAATCATAATAAGACACTTATTAAATTTAGTTTCAGTCCTGCATTTGCAACAACGATTAGATTAACAATCGCAAGATTAAACCATCGCTCTCCACTTACATTTACCTTAACACCAGGAGATATTAAAACATTTTTAGTAGAAGATGTTGAGAGTATTACTTTCTCAGATACTGTAGCTCCATCTACACTCAATCTATTAATACAACAAACGAATTGTATTTGCTGCAGTAATTCGAACAATGATGAATCCTATTATTATAATAGTTGTAATGATGCGTACTAAAAACCCGACAAAAGAGTTATCTATTCCTAACAGAAGCCGTCCTAAATATCTTTTAGGACGGCTTCTTTATTTTGCTAGCTTAATTAATCACTTACTTCAATAGAATCGATAGCTTACTCTACCTCAAACCGAGAAACAGCTTTTCATTTCAAACAACTTTAACAACAGCTCCCCTCTACAACCAATAAGAAGAATAACTCCCCAGCACAGTAACAGAAAAACCGAGTGCTTCAAGTTCCATCGTTACGCCTGGCAATAATACGTCATCGTATGCTTTATCAACATCGATTAAGAAAAAGTAATTTCCAAGACCTGTTTTCATCGGACGCGATTCGATTTTTGATAAGTTTAATTTTCTCCATGCGAAAGCTGATAACACTTGATATAGGGCACCTGCATAATCTGCAGGTAACGTTATCATAAGCGTCGTTTTCTCTCCGCGATTCTCTCCGTTATTCGGGAGTACTGCTTTCTTTTTCTTATGGAGTACCAAGAAACGTGTGTGATTATTTTTATGCGTATGAATACTACGTCTCACAATTGTTAATCCGTATTTTTCTGCAGCCGCTTCATTTGCAATAGCGGCAATTTTCTCTTCAG
The DNA here is from genome assembly GCF_050172095.1 of Bacillus sp. GMs2/2. Classification (NCBI taxonomy): domain Bacteria; kingdom Bacillati; phylum Bacillota; class Bacilli; order Caryophanales; family Bacillaceae; genus Bacillus; species Bacillus sp. GMs2/2. The sequence goes on along the minus strand of NZ_JBNLYE010000042.1, from coordinate 7,027 downwards.
GATGTTCTTTCACATATTGCGCAGCAGCACTTGTAGATGTCATATCTCGAACAGTTACTCCTTTTAATTCTTCATTTAAAAATTTATGGCACTGTGCAATGGCATGCGGATGAGAATGCACTGCATATACTTCATCCCACACTTCTGCATACTCCGGATGTACAAGTAAATGCTGCTGAATTGGTACTGTAATTTCTCCTACAATGGAAAGCGGCTGCTCATGTACAAGGTAATCAACCGTTATATTCACTGAACCTTCTATTGCATTTTCTAACGGTACAACTGCGAAGTCTACATTTTCATTTGCAGCTGCATCTATACAATCTGGAATCGTTCGATACGGTACATGCTCTGCTTCCGGAAAAAAACGACTCACCGCCATATTTGTAAATGTTGCTTCTGGTCCTAAATATCCTACTCGAATCATCGTCTTTTCCCCTCTTTTTCATTTTCTTACTGTTATACCATACTTTTTTATATTCTTCTATGTAAATTTCGAATATTTAAAAAAGACTAGCATTCGCTAGTCTAAATGTTTCTTATATTCTCTTTGAGCGAAGAAGAAATAAATGATACATGCTGCGATATAAAACAGAATGAACAAACCTACTTTTCTTAATGATCCATCCATAAAAAGCGTATTATGAAACGTATATAACGCAACTGCACTATGCATACTCCCTACTATAATTGGCGCAAAAAATAGCATACATAATTGCCAACGAGAAATTTTCCATACTTCTTCCTTCGTCATTCCAAGTTTAGAGAGTGCACCATACTGCTTTCGGTCCGATGCAATATTATGGAACCATTTAAAATACACGATACTACATGAAGTAAGAAAGAATAATATACTAATAAATGAGCCTACAAATAGAGTAATATCACCGCCTTCTTTCATATTTACATACAACTCCATATTGCTTCGAAATGCATTATTATTATCTTGTTTCATATGTTTCCGTAAATCTTCATTTAATTTCTTCGTCTTTTCGATATTTGGTAATGTGTAGCCTCTATATATCATTGTTTCAGAATCAGGAACCTGATTTGCTATACTATCAAAATCTTCATCATTCATAACAAAGAACAGACCATTAATGTACGAAGGGTGATGGTTAAATTGAACCCCTTCTTTCTGACCGTTAAATACGAATTGATATGGTTGATTCATTACTTGCAATTGAATCTCTTTTTGATTATATACATTCGAATTATTGTATTTATTATAATAAACGAGTGTCACTGTACCTTTTTTAGGACGATACGTTTTCTGTTTTTGTTTCCTTGCTTCTTGGTTATATTCACTTTCTTTTATAAGCGGTACTATTGTTGTTTCTCCTTTACTAGACTGAAAGGATGCATACACTCCAACAAAACTCATATATTGAAAATCGTCATACCCATATTGATGCAGTAATTTTTCAACCGCACCTTCCTCAAAGACTTCATGAGTAGAAATACCTTTTTCTATGTACGAAAACGAGTGTACCCCTCCAGTTCGCCACATATCTTGCATGCTAGAAAAATATAAGAACACCGTACCTGTTGCTGTAACTACAAACGTCGTTGCCATAGACATCAGAAAGAAAAAGCGACCATTTTCCTTCATTCGATGTGACAATTGATTCACTATAAATAAATACGGATATGTATACATAATCTTTTTATTTCGCTTTATTATTTCTAACATTTGGGTAGCTCCATGTGTAAAAGAAAAGTACGTTCCAAAAAAGACAAGTATAGACACAGGGAAAAAGTATATCGCTATCGTAGCCATCGTCACTTGTAGCGCCAATGCATACCCGCCCACTAAACAAGCAAAACCGAATAAACAGAGCCACTTTGATGTTTTCTTCTCTTTTTTATCTGTTCGAAATTCTTTCAATAACCGAATGATTTTTATATTCCATATACGTAAAGCACTTATAAAAGATAACAAAATAAAAACGACCATATATGTAATAAATGTTACACCAATCGCCCTTACGTCAAATATGACAGGGAGTTCTTTCGGAAGCCCCAGTAACATACTAAATACCATAAAAAAGAGTTTTAAAAATATCATACCAAGCCCAATACCGAAAATATTCGCGAAGACCCCGATTAAAATTTGCTCGGTCATAATCACTCCTATTACGTTAGACTTCGTTGCTCCCATTAACATATATAACCCTAATTCTTTCTTACGTGCTTCTATGAAAATAGAAGTAGAGTACAAAATAAATATGACGAAAAAAGAAATGATTATAACATTACATATAATAAGTCCCCAGCGTACGTTTTGATACCACATCGTCTCTTGCATATATGGATGCACAATGACAGACATATATGCGTAAGAAGCAAATATTGCAAAACAACTACTTAAGAAAAACACTTTATAATTACGCCAATTTCCTTTTATATTTTGCAGCGCTAGTTGCCGAATGTTCATCTATCGTCCTCCTGTAACTTACTACATAGGCAAAAAGCTAGAGGTTCCCCTAGCTTTTTACGTGTTTTAAATATCCTCTTTGCGCGATCATAAAGTAAATGGCAGAAGCTAAAATGTATGCTCCAATTACAAGCGCACCTGATTTCCACAAATTAATATAAAGCATTTTTCCTAACGTATGAAGAGCAAATCCACTATGAATGGAACCGATTAAAATTGGGATAAAGAAGATAACTCCCATTTGTCGAATCGCAATTTTGCGAATTTCTTTATCTGTCATACCAATTCTCTTTAACGATTTAAATTGAATACGATCTTGTTCTTTATCGTTAAACCATTTAAAGTATGTCATACTACAAGCGAAGAAGAAGAACAGTACCGCTACGAAGAAACCGATGAACATTGTAATTGCTCCACCTTCTCTTATATCCTTATACGCAAACACTGAATTTCTCAATTCCCCTTGCTTTTCTGGTACAATTTCATTTTTCAAATCTAATACAAGGTTTTCTGTACTTTTCCAATCCTCAATATAATAACCGTAATATTTTGTCTTTTCTTCATCTGGTACGAGTGTTGCATATTTCTCAAAATCTTGATCATTTACAATGAGATATTCACTATCATTAAAAACAGAATACTGCGTTGGATTATTTAATTGAACAGACTGCTTTTGTCCATTAATTGTAAATTCATACGGTTTCGTACGATCTATCTTCATCAGTTCATTTGACATATCAACCATAACCATCGTTGCACTACCTGGTGCATTATGAACTTCTGTAGGTTGCTCTCTCTTTTGTTTGCGCACTTCTGCATTATATTCTTTTTCTGAAATAATCGTCATCGGTACTTCATGTTCACTATTAAACAACGTTATTTTCTGTGTTGCTGGTAGTTTAACGTATGTTACTTTTCGCGCATCTTCAAACCCGTGTCTCTTCACAAGCTCCTGTACCTTTTCTTCATTAATAAGGTTATGCGTATTTAACCCCTTTTCCTCATATGAAATAGCATGTGGTGTAAGTTCTACCGTTTTCGCACTCATATTTTCAAAATATACGTACAGTGTACCCACCGCTGAAGATACTACCGCCGTAATGATAGAAATTACAAATAGAAAACGAGCATTATCTTTCATTTTATAAATAAGATTGCTAAGGACGAACATATTTGGGTACGTATAAAAAGATTGCTTTCTTTTTTGTAATGCTTTTAATACAACTGTACTACCTTGTGTAAATAGTAAATACGTTCCGCCAATTGTCAGTCCTACCACCGGTAAAAAGAGGATGAGGAAATTCAGAAACGTTACTTGGAAGCTAAGTACATATGCAACAATAATACATCCTATACCAACTACACATAACCATGTAAATGCAAACGGCTCTACTTTTTGCTTTCTTGCCTCTCTTAATAAATCAATAATTTGCAAGCGTCCTACTGTCCAAACACTAAACAATGATAGGATTAAAAATAGAATAAAGTATACACCAGCTGTAATAAGAACTGCTTTACTATTCCAAACAAGTGGAAGTGTCTTATCTATTTTTAATAATACGCTTAACGCTTGGAAAAATAATTTTGAACAAAGCATCCCAACCCCAATACCAACTACAATTGCAATACTACCTAACATCAGTTGCTCTAATATAATCATTCGGCCGAGCTGCAATTTCGTTCCGCCTATTAATGTTAGTAGACCAAACTCTTTTTTTCTTGCTCGTAAAAACGTTGAATTTGCATATAAAATAAAGAGTGCCGAGAAGATGACCACAATATAATTCATCGATTCTAATCCTTTTGTGATCATCTTTCTCATACTAATATTACCGCTTACGACATCTGGATGATAAATAAAAGAAGCATACATGAAAAATACGACAATCGATAAACAACTACTTATAAGAAACGCTTTATAGTTACGCCAATTTCCTTTTACGTTATTAAGCGCGAGCTGGCGAAAGTTCATGATATTCTCCTCCTAGCATCGCAAGTACGTCCAGAATTTCTTGGAAAAAGGCTTGTTTCGTTCTTCCTTTATGTATTTCCGAGAAAATTTCTCCATCGCGTATGAAAAGGATACGTTCACAATAACTAGCCGCTACTGGATCGTGCGTAACCATTGCAATCGTTACTTTCTTTTGCTCGTGTAAATCTTGCAGAGCGCCCATTAGCGATTTTGCTGACTTCGAGTCTAAGTTTCCAGTTGGCTCATCTGCTAAAATTAACGTCGGTTCATGAATGATTGCTCTCGCTGCTGCTGCACGTTGTTGTTGTCCCCCAGATACTTCGTATACTTTTTTATTTAAAATTTCTTCGATGTTTAAAAACTTCGCAATTTCCAGTACTTTCGCATCGATTTCATTTACAGATTTCTTCGCCATTACAAGTGGTAAAATAATGTTTTCTTTAATGGATAACGTATCAAGTAAATTAAAATCTTGGAAGATGAACCCTAAATGTGTACGGCGAAACTCCGCTAATTTTGCAGCACGCATTTGATTAATTTCTTCACCATTTACAAGCACATGACCTGAAGTTTGCTTATCAATTGTTGCTAATAAATTTAAAAGCGTCGTTTTCCCACTTCCTGAAGGACCCATAATCCCTACAAATTCGCCTTCTTCTATTTTAAAATTTATATCGTTTAAAGCAGTCGTCGCTACTGAACCTTTTGATTGGTACACCTTCGTTAATCCTTTTACTTCAAGAACACTCATTTCTAATCCCCCTACGTGTTTTCTTCTTACATTTACTATAAGAAAAATAAGAAAAAGAAACGAGTGATTTCCCTTACAAAACGTTTTGTTATCTTACAGTTTTGTCATTTTTCTCATCAATGTATGATATTCTTCATCTTTTGCAAATTGGAACGTGAATGTTGTCCCTTCTCCTTCAGCCGATTGGACATACATTCCATGATGTAAATTATCGCAAATTTCCTTCGTAATATATAAGCCCATCCCAGTCGCTTCTCTCGTTTTACGTCCATTTATTCCCGTAAAAAATGGATCAAATATGCGCTTTACGTCTTGCTCTGGAATACCAATTCCATTGTCCTTAATATGTAATAACACCTTTTGATTTTTCTCTTCAATTTGAAATTGAATTTCTTTTTTCTCTGCCGCTGAAATTTTTGTATACTTGATTGCGTTTACAACAATTTGACCTATAGCAATACTCAGCCATTTTCTATCAGATGCAACCATACAAGTATCTTCTTCAAACATCACTTTCGGAAATACAGACGATTGAATAAAGGATTTCCGATTTTCATTAATAATCCCTCGCACGACATCTATAACATTTACTACTTCTACCTTATAATCTTTCGCAAACTGCTCTAGTCTTGCCATATGTAACGCTAAATCTAAACCATTTAGTATACGGTTATTTTCTTCACGAATACTTTCAACTGTTGCCCTTGCCTCACGATGCTCTTTGCCAAACTTTTGCAGCAATAATTCAATAACAGATACTGGTGTTTTCATTTGGTGAATCCATTGGTTCATAAATATCATTTGCTGTTGCTCTTTCGCATGCTGTTTATGAACTTCATTCATATATTGCTGTCTTAATAACGTAAAAGATTCAACGACCATTTCTTGCTCTGATGTATAAGATTCATCAATAAGTAAAGAGTCATGTAATGTATTTCCACCAGTAACATACTTTTCGATCCTCTTTAAAAACACACTCCGTTTTCGGTAATCGTAAATGAGGTATACAGTAAACACAACTGTTCCTAATAAAAGTCCATATAACCACGTACTCCAATCAATGGATTTCTTTTCTAAAAGACTTTGCAGCTGTAAAACGAGCCCAAATAAACAAAGGCTAACAATATAAGAAAGAATTAAAGAAAAGCGGTCCATAAGGTAATTTTTAACCTTCATGCCCTTCGCCCCACTCCGTAAAAAGCGCATAACCATATCCACGTTTCGTTACAATTGCATTTTTAATGCCTAACTCCTCTAGTTTCTTCCTTACACGCTTTACATTTACGGTTAATGTATTATCATCCACAAATGCTACTTCATCCCATAGAGCTTCTAACAGTTCTTCGCGCGTTACATATTGATTCACCTGTTTCATTAAACACTCTAATAAGTAAAACTCATTTTTTGTCAGTTCAGTTTGTTGTCCTTGCCACTCAACAATATGCTGAGACGGGAATAACAACAGTCCATTTACACCTAAACAATCACTCTCAGCGGCAGAAGCATACTCTCCGTAACCACGGCGAAGTGCACTCTTCACCTTTGCCATTACGATATCTAAATGGAATGGCTTCGTAATATAATCATCGCCGCCATTTTCAATCGCCATTACTTGATCCATTTCTCCTGTTCTTGCAGAAACAAAAATAATTGGTGCATTCGATACAGTACGAATTTGACGACACCAATAAAAACCGTCAAAGTACGGTAAATTAATATCAAGTAACACGAGATGAGGATTCACTTTTACAAACTCATCTTTTATTTGACGTAAATCACTTGCTCTAAATGATTGATAGCCATATCTTTCTAAATGCTCTTCTAATATTCCCGCGATTTTCTCATCATCTTCTACAATTAATATTTT
>NZ_JBNLYE010000041.1:0-25463 GCF_050172095.1 Bacillus sp. GMs2/2 | reverse complement strand
TTTGGTATTATGTAAATTATTGTAATAACATAAGGGTAAAGAAAACATTTACATTGATTACTGATTCATTACTTATTGAAAAAGAGCAAAATGCACCTTTGTATGGAAAAGGATTATATGCATTGGGAGGTTTAAACAAATGACGAGGAAGAATACAACGACAAACCCTTGGGCCAAGTTCCACGGTCCGAACCTTGGTTATGTTATTGAGCAGTATGATCTTTACGTAACTGGAGCAGGTTCTGTTGATCCGGAATTACAAGAGCTTTTTGAAATTTTTGGAGCTCCTTCGTTTCAAGATGATGTCGTAACAGGGGACAACACAGCAACACATTTTTCTCCTCAAAACACAGGTAACATTGAAAAAATTCTTAAAGTCGTTCAACTTGTTGAGCAGATTCGTTCTTTCGGGCACACGTTGGCTCACATCAACCCGATGGAAGATGCTGCAAATGGACAATCTCTTCTTGAGAAAGCAATGAACGAACTGAGCGATGCTGACTTGAAAGCGATTCCAGCGAAAACAGTATGGCCAGATGCACCAGAAGGTATTCACACTGCACTTGATGTAATTCATAGATTAAAAGACGTTTATACAAAATCTTTAGCTTATGAATTTTCTCATATACAAGATAGTGAAGAACGCGCGTGGTTGCATCAAATGGTGGAATCAAATTCATTGCGTCAACCACTATCAAATAAAAAACGAACTGCTCTTTTAAAACGTTTAACAGCTGTTGAAGGTTTCGAGCAATTCTTGCATAAAACATTCGTTGGGCAAAAACGTTTCTCTATCGAGGGCGTTGATATGCTTGTACCTGTTTTAGATGAAATTGTTCTAGAAGGTGCTAAGAACGGCGTAGAGGATGTCATGATTGGTATGGCTCACCGCGGTCGCCTAAGCGTACTTGCTCACGTATTAGAAAAACCATATAGCCACATGTTTGCTGAGTTCAAACATGCAAAAATAGAAGGCGCAGTGGCTAATTCTGGCTGGACTGGCGACGTGAAATACCACCTAGGTAGAGAACAAGTCGTTAGTAACGAAGAAGTTAGCACTCGCGTTACATTAGCAAATAACCCGAGTCATCTTGAGTTCGTGAATCCTGTAGTAGAAGGTTTCGCACGTGCAGCTCAAGAGAATCGTAAAAAATCTGGTCTTCCAGATCAAGATACTTCAAAATCATTCGTAATTTTAGTTCATGGTGATGCTGCATTCCCTGGTCAAGGTATTGTATCTGAGACACTCAACTTAAGCAGATTGAACGCGTACCAAACAGGCGGAACGATTCATGTTATCGCAAACAATGCAGTTGGTTTTACGACTGATAGCTATGATTCTCGTTCTACGAAATATTCAAGTGACCTTGCAAAAGGTTTCGATATTCCGATTGTTCACGTGAACGCTGATGATCCGGAAGCTTGTCTTGCAGCTGCTAACCTTGCGATTCAATATCGCATGTTGTTCAAAAAAGACTTCTTAATCGATTTAATCGGTTACCGCCGCTACGGTCATAACGAAATGGATGACCCGGCAGTTACGCAACCACAAGTGTACAAAAAAATTAAAAACCATCCAACTGTAAGAGCAATTTATGCAGATCAATTACAAGCTGCTGGTGTACTAAATGCAGATGAGGTTGAAACGATTACACAGTTTATACAAGAACAATTAAAGTCTGACTATGCACAAGTACCACCAGCTGATACGAGTGATGCAACAATTCACGTTAAAGTACCAGATGTTGTTGCAAAAGGTATTCAGTCAATTGATACTGGCGTTGAGATTGACTCACTTCGTGCAATTAATGAAGGTCTACTATCTTGGCCAGAAGGCTTTAACGTATATCCGAAAGTGAAGAAAATTCTTGAGCGCCGTAAAGATGCTCTTGAAGAGAACGGCAAAATTGAATGGGCACTTGCTGAATCATTAGCATTCGCTTCTATTTTACAAGAAGGTACGCCAATTCGTTTAACTGGTCAAGATTCACAGCGTGGTACATTCGCACACCGTCATATCGTATTACACGATACTGATACAAATGAAACATATTCACCATTACATCGCTTACCAAACATTAATGCTTCATTCTCTGTTCATAACAGTCCGTTATCAGAGGCTGCTGTTGTTGGTTACGAGTATGGTTATAACGTATTCGCTCCAGAAACTCTTGTTATGTGGGAAGCGCAATATGGTGACTTCTCAAATACTGCGCAAGCATTATTTGATCAATATGTTTCAGCAGGAAGAGCAAAATGGGGTCAAAAATCTGGCTTAGTTCTTCTATTACCACACGGTTATGAAGGTCAAGGACCAGAGCACTCTAGTGCACGTCCAGAGCGTTTCTTACAGTTAGCTGCTGAGAATAACTGGACAGTTGCAAACTTAACGAGTGCAGCTCAATACTTCCATATCCTGCGTCGTCAAGCATCTATCTTAGGAACGGAAGCTGTTCGACCATTAGTATTGATGACGCCGAAGAGTTTATTACGTCACCCACTTACGCTTTCAACTGCTAGTCAGTTAAGCGAAGGACGTTTCCAACCTGCTTTAGAACAAGAAAACCTTGGCATGAAACCAAATAAAGTAAAACGTCTTGTTTTAAGCACAGGTAAAATGGCGATTGACTTAGCAGCAGAAATCGAGTCTGGTAAACATGAGTACAACTTAGACGAAGTTCATGTCGTTCGTATTGAGCAATTGTACCCATTCCCTGCTGAGAAAGTTCAATCTATTATTAAACGCTTTAAAAACTTAGAAGAAATCATTTGGGTTCAAGAAGAACCTCGTAATATGGGCGCATGGCATTACATGGCTCCAATTCTGTTCGAACTTGCTGGAGATAAAGTGAAAACAGGCTACATTGGACGTCCTGATCGCTCTAGTCCATCTGGCGGCGATCCATTCGCTCACAAAGCTGAGCAAGAACTAATCGTTGCACATGCTTTAGATGTAAAGTATAACTTCCGTCAAGATAAACAAGAAATTGAAGTTTACAGCAACTAAAAAGTAACAATGAAGCTTTCTTGCTTGTTCCTTGGGCAGATATTCTGCCCAAGGCCAGGCTAACAAATGGAGATTACCGAAGACAAAAGAAGAAAAAACACACCGTTAGGCAAATAAGGGGAGGACATTTAAAATGATCGAAATTAAAGTACCTGAGCTTGCAGAATCTATTACTGAAGGAACTATTTCACAATGGCTTATCAACGTAGGCGACAAAGTTGAGAAAGGTGGCAGCGTTGTTGAGCTTGAAACTGATAAAGTCAATGTAGAAATCATTGCAGAAGATTCAGGTATTGTATCGAAGTTACTAGGCGAACCTGGGGATACAGTTGAAGTTGGCGCAACTATCGCAATTTTAGATGCTAATGGAGCACCAGTTGCAGTAAGTACACCTGCACCAGTGGCTGAGCAACCAAAACAAGAAACGACTGAAGCACCGAAAGCTGCGGCACCAAATGCTGAGCAAACTGCAACACTACAAGGTTTACCAAATACAAACCGTCCTATCGCATCACCAGCTGCTAGAAAAATGGCTCGTGAATTAGGAATCGACTTAAACGACGTACGTAGCACAGATCCACTTGGACGCGTGAGACCACATGATGTACAAGCTCATGCTGCAGCACCAAAAGAAGCACCAGCTGCTCCAAAGAGTCCAGCTCCTGCTCCAGTTGCAAAAACTGAATTCGAAAAACCAGTTGAGCGCGTGAAAATGTCCCGCCGCCGTCAAACAATTGCAAAACGCCTTGTAGAAGTTCAACAAACATCTGCAATGTTAACAACATTTAACGAAGTTGATATGAGTGCGATCATGGAATTACGTAAAGAACGCAAAGATGCTTTCGAGAAAAAACATGATGTACGTCTTGGCTTCATGTCATTCTTCACAAAAGCAGTTGTTGCAGCATTAAAACAATTCCCATTATTAAATGCTGAAATTCAAGGTGACGAGCTTATCATTAAAAAATTCTATGATATCGGTATTGCAGTAGCAGCTCCAGATGGATTAGTTGTTCCAGTTGTACGCGATGCTAACCAATTAAACTTCGCTGAAATTGAAAGTGAAATTCGTGAATTAGGTAAAAAAGCACGTGACAACAAACTTTCATTAAAAGAACTACAAGGTGGTACATTTACAATTACAAACGGTGGTGTGTTCGGTTCTCTAATGTCAACACCGATCCTAAATAGCCCACAAGTTGGTATTTTAGGAATGCATAAAATCCAAGTACGCCCAGTTGCAATTGATAACGAGCGTATGGAAAACCGCCCAATGATGTACATTGCTTTATCTTACGATCACCGTATTGTTGATGGTAAAGAAGCAGTTAGCTTCCTTGTTGCTGTTAAAGATATGCTTGAAGATCCAAAGTCATTATTATTAGAAGGTTGATAGATTAAAAATCTATTAAAGGCTGTAGAATGAATCATTCTACAGCCTTTTTTTATTGTGTTCATACGGGACAAATTTCATGACATAAGGTAATAATGTATGCCTAAACGTAAGGAGGATTAAAATGAATAACCTTCCAATTCATGCAAAACTTAAAGTAAATAAGGATACTTTCTTCCTCCCCGATTCAAACGGGGGTGTCTATTTTCGAAATAACGCCAGTTCATTTCGTATGGACGGTGATGGAATTTATGACTGGATTGAAAAATTAATGCCAATGTTTAACGGGAATTATTCTTTAGCCGAAATAACCGATGGCCTCCCTCTCCCCTATCAAAACCGTGTATTTGAAATTGGAGAGATTTTATATGAAAATGGTTTCGTTCGCGATGCAAATCAAGATGCACCTCATGAATTAAACAGTACATTACTCGACAGATATGCTTCACAAATTGAATTTTTAGAAGCTGATTCTCATTCAGGTGCTTTAAAGTTTGAAACATACCGCGGAGCAAATGTCCTTGTACTTGGTTCTGGGGATATGCTCACTTCCTTAGTTTCTTCTTTATTAGAATCTGGTTTACCTACATTTCATTACCTCGTTACAGATCGGGATGAAACAAACTATGACAGAATACATGAGCTAATAGAACGTGCATATGAAGTTGATAACAGTGTACTCCTTCAAGAAATCGATACTACAATTGACCGTCCCTTGCGTGAAGTATTCGAACCTTTTGATTGGATTTTATATGTTTCTCAAAACGGAGACATTGACGGTTTAAAAACAGTTCACACTATTTGTAGAGAAACGAAAAAGAATTTCATACCAGCTATTTGTTTATCAACACTCGGTATAGCTGGACCTGTCGTAACAGAAAATCGTGATGAATGCTGGGAATCCGCATGGCATCGGCTACATGAAACGACTTTACAAAATGAAAATTCATCGGATTCCTTCTCACCAATTACATCTGCCATGTTAGCAAATGTAATCGTTTTTGAATTGTTTAAACATGTCGCGGATGATTCATATCGTGAAAAAGAATCACAATTCTTTTTATTAAACTATGAAACACTTGAAGGAACGTGGCATCCTTTTATAAAACACCCTCTTGCAACTGATGAAAGTTTTACAATTGATACGATAGAAAATATTTCTGAAAAACTTGAGCATCGGTATGGCCAACATACTTCAACTAATGTATTCCGCTTTTTCGATTCATTAACTTCTAAAGAAGCCGGTATATTCCATGTATGGGATGAACAAGATTCATATCAATTACCATTATCACAATGCTATATTCAAGTAGCTACTCCACTATCAGATGGCCCAGCTCCCCTTCTGCCTCTTATGACTCGTAGTGGATTGACTCATAATGAAGCACGCCGAGAAGCTGGTTTAACAGGAATTGAAACATATGTAGCAGAAATCATTCACCGCCTTATTCCTGAACATAACAATATCGGTATCGGTGCTGGAGAAACGATGACAGAAGGATTTTACCGGGCACTACAACAACATTTAAACAATAAACTGTATGAGCGGCAGTCACATATTCTAGAGGAACTTACAACTGTTGATTTAATTGATATTCAAGATAAACATTGTAGATTTTATTACGATGCTCTCTCTACAATCCATGAAACACCTAAAATCGCAATGAGTGAAGAGATTCTCAGTTTTCCAGTCGTTTGGGTTGGTATAAATGATAGATGGTACGGTGCATCTAATATTAATATGACGTTAGCGTTACGAAACGCACTACAACTATCACTCTTTCACGTTCAAAATGAAGAAATTCCTTACAGAGCTAATATCTTGCCTGAATCCTCTATTATTTTATATGACACGGATTCTTTTAGAGTGGAAATACAAGCGGAAGAAGAAATTCCAAGTGTGCAATCTTTACAGCTTGCCTTACAGCATTTAGAAGAACATAATTTTTATCCCTTCGTGTTCGATTTAGCAATCGAACCATTTTTGAAAGAAAACCTAGACGGTGTGTATGGGGTATTAATTGCAAAGGAGGACGGTTTATGATTCAAAATATATTGCTTATAGGAGATGGCCTTCTTGCAGACTATGTACATGATCAATTATGCGAACAATATTCCATCATTCGTCAACATACCCTCACAGAAGAACTTCCTGAAAATATTCATCTCGCTCTCGTATTACATGATGGATCTCCTTCTACTATTCATCATGATGCCGAACTTATTTTTCGCTCAAATCATATTCCATGGCTTCGTGGTTTTACTTCATTTGGCGAAGGTATTATCGGTCCTTACATTCATCCTCTTACGCCTGGATGTTCCCATTGTTCTGATGGACGCCGTTTTATCGCTGGCTTTGATCAAAAAGAAATGTGGGAACTACAGCGGAAATATGCCTTTAAAGCAGATAATGTAACGAGACGTGACGTACGTGCCACCCAAAATGGAATGTTGCAAATGTGCCATCTTATTTGCGCAGAAACAGGAAAAATATTAACTCATAACCATTCTTCTTTAGAAAATGAACTTATTTTACTAAACTTACAAACATTACAATGTACGCGGCATTCTTTTCTTCCAGATCCTCTCTGTCCTGTATGTAGTAATTTACCTGATGATACTGCGGATGCGGCGGAAGTTTCTTTACAACCGAGTTTAAAAGTAAGTACCGAAACGTATCGCTGCCGTTCCATTCATGAGCTAAACACATTTTTAACGAGAGACTATTTAGATTATCGGGTCGGTATGTTGAACGGAAAAATGCAGCATTCTGTATTACCATTCGCTGATGTCATTATAAACATGCCATTAATGTTCGGAAATGAAGGTGTTGCGGGACGAACTCATTCATTTGCAGTGAGTGAAGCAACTGCTATTTTAGAAGGTTTAGAACGATATTGCGGTATGTCTCCTCGTGGGAAAAAGACAAATGTGCATGGTAGTTTTCATGATTTAGAGGAACATGCACTAAATCCCCTCACACTCGGTGTCCATACAAATGAACATTACAATCGTGATAACTTTCCATTCAAGCCGTTTGATCCTGATTATGAGCAAAACTGGGTATGGGGATATTCTTTATCACAAAACAGACCGCTTTTAGTTCCTGAATCAATTGCTTATTATAGCCTTGGTCATCGAGATGCTTTCGTGTATGAAACATCAAATGGATGTGCAATTGGCGGTAGTTTAGAAGAAGCGATTTTTCACGGCATTTTAGAAATAGTAGAGCGTGATGCCTTCTTACTCACTTGGTATGCCGAATTACCTCTTCCCCGCCTTGATCTTAGTTCAGCAAATGATACAGAATTACAATTAATGATTCAGCGGTTACGTACGATTACCGGATATGAATTACACGCTTTTAACGCGACGATGGAACACGGCATTCCTAGCTTATGGGTAATTGCAAAAAATACGCGTGAAAATGGAATGAACGTTGTTTGTGCAGGAGGCGCTCATTTAGATCCTATTCGAGCCTTAAAAAGCGCCATTCAAGAAATAGCAGGCATGTTACTTATAACAGACGATGAGCTCGAGCACAAAAGAGAATACTACGAAAAATGCTTACAAGATCCTTATTTCGTTAATAAAATGGAAGACCATAGTATGCTGTATGGATTGAAAGAAACAGAAGAACGTCTTCACTTCCTTTTACGGGAAGATGCACCGGTGCAAACGTTCCAAGAAATGAATGTATCACAATCATTTGATATGGATTTAACATCCGATCTCCACCAACTTTTAAATCGTTTGCATCAATCTAATCTTGAAATAATCGTTGTAGATCAAACCGTTCCCCTCATAGAAAAGAATGGATTACATTGTGTAAAAGTTATTATTCCAGGCATGCTACCGATGACGTTTGGTCACCATCTTACTCGAGTTACAGGACTGGACCGGGTATATACCGTACCGATGACACTTGGATATACAGACGAACCTTTAACGAATGAAAGATTAAATCCACATCCACATCCGTTTCCATAGTAAAGGAGGGATTTCATGAAGCTAGATACTTTTTTACATCATCTCCATTTCTCTATCGATGAAATTATGCCGAATCATGAGGTGGACTGGAAAGACGCACCGCTTCCTTATAAATTATATCGAAATGTACCTACCATCCCGCTCTCCTTAGAAATCCCGTTATCTTTATCGAACTCTTCTACTACACCTACTCTAAATGAAATTGGTCACTACCTTTGGTATTCATTTGGTGTAACACAATTATGTCAGCTAAATAGCGAGAGAAATGTATTACGTAGATCCATTCCTTCAGGCGGTGCCTTATACCCGAATGAATTGTATATCTATTTAAAGATTGACGATTATCCAGACGGCATTTACCATTATGACGCCGCGCATCACCGACTTATTTTACTTCGCGAAGGAAATTTCGATTCTTATTTAGCAGACGCACTCGGTAATCGCTGTAATATACATGGTTGTTTCGGTGCTGCATTCGTATCCACTATGTTTTGGAAAAACTTCTTTAAATACAATAACTTTTCATATCGACTTCAAGGATTAGATAGCGGGGTTCTCATTGGACAATTGCTAGAATGTGCAAAACAGTTCGGTTATACGAATAGCGTATACTTTCAATTTCTAGACCGTGCACTGAACCATTTACTCGGATTGTCAGAAGGTGAAGAAAGTGTGTATGCCGTTATTCCTTTAAGTACAGAGCTAGAAACTAATTGGTTTCACAATGATTACCGTGAAAATAAAACAGTTACTTCTCATGAGTTGTTGCAACAAATTCCGCCGCTCGCACATGAACATTTCGTTCGCTCAAAACATGTAGGTGAATATCCGATGATAACAAAAATAAATGAAGCTTCTATGATCGAATCGACAGCACACTTCCAAACGCTACATCATGAAGAGCACTATCAACATAATACGTACGCTGTACAGCTACCGAAAGTAGAACGGTTATCGTATGATTTCCTACAACTTTGTAAAAAACGATATTCTCCTGATGCGGACTTTATTTTAACGAAATGGGATGCAGCTGAGCTCGCTACTTTACTACAAGAAGCGAGTCTCTCCTTCCCCTATTACAACGACCTTGACGGTAAGTATACAAATGAAAATACACGCGTCTCCTTATACGGATGTTTTTATAGCGTGAAAAATATTGAAAACGGGGCTTACGCTTATAACAGTAAAACACATTCCATACAACCAATTCGATATGGAGACCTTCGCTACCCACTTCAGTCTAGTATGACGATGGATAACGTAAACCTTTTTCAAGTACCACTTTGCTTACATGTAGTCGGACAGAAAGATTACTATACACGTGCATTAGGCTATAGAGGATATCGCATTCACCAAATGGAAGCTGGTATCCTCGTTCATAAACTCGTTTTTGCAGCGACCGCTATGGGGATGGGCGGGCATCCTTTACTTAGTTTTGATACAAATGCATGTGATCAATTGTACGGAATAGATGCTGGGAATGAAACATCTCTTATTCAAGTTCCAGTTGGGGCATATCGGGCGCGGAATTGGTTAAAAGGGGCTTTGCATAGTTAAAAGCACGCCGATGGACGGCGTGCTTTTTTACTAGATTAACTTAAAAATACTCTTAATTTGTCTAGCAAATAACCAATTTTTCGTACCGTAGTTATCATTTAAACTATCTAAATTGATAGATTGTCCGTTAGCAAACTTTAATTCTAACGTAGTATTTTTGTCATTTGTTTTTAAATTACTATTTGTAATGGCATCATACTTTAATTTTTCAATCTCAACATATTCGTCTTTTTCTTGTCCGATCACGACATGGTCTTGAAAGAAGAAAAATACTTCTACTTTTTTACCGAAACAAAATACATTTTTCGTATAAATTAATGTCGCGTTATCAAGTCCGACACATACTTCTTTCATTTCTTCCACAACGTGTCCAAAGTCTTCTTCATGTCTTGCATTTGATTCAGCAATCCATTCTTCAATTGTTTTCATGTTAATTGCCATACTGCGCCCCCTGGTTCGTTCATTGCTTCGTTTAAAAAATAAATACTATATGAAAATATAAGCGATACGTACTATGTTTTCAAGGGGGAACGGTATATTCAAAATAAAGTGAAACTTTATTTACTCCCTCATTGTAAAAAAATAGCACTTTAAAAAGTGCTATTCTGCTCTCCTTGCCGCTTGCTGAATTGGATCCCAAACGCTGTTATATGGTGGTGCGTAACTTAAGTCGACGTCTTCTAAATCATGAATGCTCATTTTATTGAAAAGCGCCATCGCAATCACATCAATACGTTTATCTACGCCTTCTTCTCCAATTACTTGCCCGCCCAATAATTGTTTCGTATCGGAGCGATATAGTAATTTCAAGTAAAGTGGTTTTGCATTTGGATAATAGCCCGCCATATTTGTAGAATCTACTTTGACCGTTTTATACGGAATGTGTAGCCCTTTCGCTTCTTTTTCATTTAAGCCTGTTCTTGCGAATGTCAAATCCATAAATTTAATAATGCCTGTGCCTAACGTACCTTTAAAAGCTCTTCGTTTATCAAGCATATTCAGTCCAGCAAGTCGCCCTTGCTTATTGGCTGTCGTTCCGAGCGGGATATGATCATGAATTTCCTTTATAACGTGGTAATGTGTTGCGCAATCACCGGCTGCATATACGTCTTGCACATTCGTTTGCATATATGCATTTACTTCGATTGCTCCTTTATGATTCTTACGTATATTTGTCCCTTCAAGAAAATCAGTATTCGGCTTCACTCCAACCGACACTAAAACAAGATCTGCTTTATACGTACCTTTATCCGTTTCGATTGCTTCTACTCGTTCATTTCCTTTAAATGCTTTTACATTTTCATTCGTTAAAATTTCAATATTGTGTTTATCTGCTTCTTTATGTATATATTCAGCCATATCTGCATCATAAATCGTACCGATATGATCATTTCGCTCAATCATTCTTACTTTCTTACCAAGTTCGACGAATGTTTCTGCCATCTCTAGTCCGATTGCACCACCGCCAATAATCGTTACATCTTCAACTTTATTCGTTTCTAGCGTTTTTAATATACGCTCAGCATCCGGAATTGTTTTTAAAAGATGAACGCCTTGTAATTCCCGTCCTTCCCATTCCGGCATAACAGGACGTACCCCGGTCGCAATTAATAATCGATCGTACGAAAATTCAAAGACATCTTTCGTCTTTGTATGCTCTGCGTACACCATTTTCTTTTCCGTATCTACTTTCGTTACTTCATGACGCACTTTCGCATCAATTCCATATTTCTCACGAAACGTCTTCACGTTGCGCGCGATTAACTTTTCAGTTGAAGCAATAGCACCACTAATGACATACGGTAATCCACACTGAGCGTACGAATAAATCTCACCTTTTTCTAAAGTTACAACATTTGCATTTTCATCGTTTCTAACAATTTGCATCGCTGCACTCATACCAGCTGCATCTCCGCCAATAATGACATAGTTCACTTTACCACTCCTTCTTTTTTACATACTCTTTACGTTTTCCATATTTTATAGAAATAACACCTACTTCCATTGTAAAGAAAGAGAATTTCATCTTCAAATTTGGTGCACAAACTTATGTATGAATAGGTAACTGTCGTGTCTTATAAACAACATGTTTAATATGCTATAACAGTAACTATTGAAAGTAGGTGAAACATACATGTGCGCTGGTCTTCTCGCTCAGTTTCCAGAGGAACCGAAAGAACCGAAAGCCGCCCTCCCGCTTGAACAAGAATTTACCATTAATGCAACATTATACAGTGCTCGCGCTTGGTTATCAGACAATGACACTTTCTCTCAAACTATTTGGAAAGCTACCCGCTTCGCTTCTGCATCACACGCTCGCAAGGCCATCTTTCCAGTCGGTACTGTTAAAATTGTAAATGTTTCTGATGATACAATAACGGTTACTATATCATCAGAATCAAAAGATGCTCTTAAAATAATCGTCCCTCCACATTCTGAAGCTGCTTTAACGTCTAGTTCTTTATCTGATGTGCAAGCCAGTACATCAGGAGGGGCAAGTAAAGTCACATTTCTCTTTCATATCTTTTTCTCTAGGGAACCTGCTCCAGCCAAATAACGATAGAAAAGGTACAGCAATATACACTGTACCTTTTTCAAGCGCTCTATTCTCTTGATTTGATTAGTTCAATATTATAAGTTTCGATATCTGTTAACGTTCCTTTAAAATAAGGATTTTCTCTATACCAAGGCTGTTTTGCAAAATATGCTTGCATATCTTTCGTTTGAAAAATATGTCCATGCCTTGCATATATTTCATTTCTAGCAATTTTCAACTGCTCTTTCGATAAATATGTTAAATCTGCGCTCGTTAATTTTCGAATATCACTATCAGGAAAGATGAAACCATTATATACATACCCAGTCGCGGGCGTTGGAGTAACATTATAAACAACTGTTTTTTCTGTACTTTTCTTTTGAAATGGAAGATTATAAGACGAAAGTGCCGTTACCGTCTCTACTTTTGTCGTTTCTCGTCCACTTTCTCCATTTCGTTCTAAATAAACCGTCGCACTTCCATCAGTCGCTACAGGCCCCCATGTAATTTCTTCTCCTGCCAGCGCTGTAACCGGTTTTTGATTTACATACAATGTTGCACCAGGCGCGTTCGTTTGAACTGTAATATATTGACCTTGCAACGTTAAATCTATCGTTACGTTATTTTGGCTTTGTTTCATAAGTACAACCTTTTCCTCACGAGATAATTTTACGTAGTCATTTTTATACTCTGATTGAAACACTTGATTTCCTGGAAGAAATGGCCCATATTGCTTCTCAAACTTTTTGTCATCTGTCTTATCAATTTCTTTTCCGTTCATTTTTAACGATACGTCTTTTTCATTTGTAAGCAAAGTTGTATAGTACGTCTTTGCTTTCAATTTATATCGATCAAATATAAAGAAATACTTTCCGTCTTTCGTTAATGAAAAATCAGCTTTTTCTATTCCGTCCCGTTGTTTTTCACCTTGTTTCAAATATTGTTTTAATTCATTTACGTAAGATGGATTTTCTTTTATATATGAAAATAGAGGCGTTACACTCTCTCTCGTTATCATAACCGATGGATCATCTGCCGTAACGATCTCAGCTAATTTCTCTCCGTCCCTCTCTTGTAAAATCGTAATTATCCGGTCTACTTGTGCCACCTGCGTATAATACGACGATCCGTACAAATACAATCCAATAATTGCTATAACAAATAGCGCTAACAGTGTAATGCCAACTTTTGCACCACCGCTCATGTTCTTCTTTACTACAGAACGTCTCCTCTTCGTCCCGCAGTTTTGACAAAATTGCACACCATCTTCAAACTGAATTCCGCACTTTGTACATACATTCATCCAGTCAACCACCTTTTCATTAGAAGCCAGTTATTCCCTGTGTTAAGGCTTGAATTATCGTGCTAATGTAAGACCAAAGTACAATGAAGGTTGCAATTCCAATTAAAACATTTGCAATAATAAGTGTGTAAACGAGATCTAATCCGCCATTGTCTAGCTTTAATACGGCTACAGTTATACTAATCCCTATATAAGTTGCAGCTACCGATAATAATATCGGTAAGAAAAAAATTAATAAGAAACTAAAAAGAAAAGAAAGGACTAATATGACAATAGCCGGCGTCGCTATCGTTCCCCACATACCGAATACTTCAAGAAACGAAAAAGATGATTTCATCATCTTACCACTTACAAAAATAATAAATCCGACAAATAAAGTTAAAATTAATAAAAAGAAAAAGACCGTTATAGATTCTCCAAAAAACGTGGGAGTAGATATATCTGGTGCAAATGTTCTCGTAACTGCTGATGCTGCACTCATCATTCTATAAAAAATACATGCTCCTAAAAAACAAATAAGAACAAGACTTACAATTCCATTTCGTACTTCAATAGCACCGCTTTGCATAATTGCTGTCGGTGCTTGTAATGCATGTTTAAAAAATTGAAAATAGCCGCTCGCAAACCGCTTCGCTTGCTCTACCGTTTCATTTTGCCGAGCTTCCTTTGCTTGTGCCGCACGTGCTTGTTCCGGCCCTTCTTCTTGGCCACTACTTGCCACTACTTCTTCCGTTAACGAATGTCCACAATTCCCGCAAAATTTTGCCTCCGCTGCATTTTCTGTATGACATGACGGACATTTCATTCTCTTATCCCTCCTTAAGGATATACCGTATAGGGTGTTACAAATTCAATATATGAATTTGTACATAAAACATGACTACAAGAAAAAGATTCTGAAATCCTTCTTCCGAAAGAAAATATATGTGCTAGTAATCTTGAAAAAAAATGCTATTATGAAACAGAACAAATAACATTTTTAGCAGATTGGATGAAAGACAATGGAATTGGTAAACTCAATTTTTCAAATACTCCTTACAAGCGTAATCCAATTATTTTCTTTAATTGGCGTTATCATTGTAATTGGATTTTTATTAGGATATTTAGAATCTCTCACACGCATGTATTGGTCGAGAGCTTTTGGAAGAAAAGGATTCCTATTAACGGCTTGGATTGGTGTTCCTATTCACGAACTTGGACATGCCATTATGTGCGTGCTGTTCCGTCATAAGATTGTAGCAACGCAGTTCTTCCCGACAGATACAAGCCAAGGGGCTTTAGGTTACGTACAACATCAATACAATCAAAAAAGTGTGTATCAACGGATTGGGAATTTCTTCATCGGCATTGGGCCTATTATTTCTGGTATTACTGCACTAATCCTTTTAATGCGCTATTTCGTACCAGAATCATATTTTTTATTTAATACAACTCTCGAAAAAACGATTGCTTCTACTTCTATTAATGTAGAAATGATCCAAAACATGCTCTTGTCGACGTTTGTATTATTGAAAAGCTTATTTACAATCGGCAATTTATTGAATCCTTCCTTTTGGTTATTTTTATTTATCGCCATTTGCATTTCCGCACATATCGCTTTAAGTAAACCAGACATTAAAGGATCAATAGACGGTGTTATCGTCATGTTTATCGTTTTATTTTTATTCAACATCATCGCGGGACTGTTTCAATACGACAGTAACCAGCTAATTGGACAGGTTATGAAATATAATATGTATCTCATTGCGTTTTCTAGTGTAGCACTGCTTTTCTCTTGTATTTCTACACTTGTTAGTTTTTCGTTTTATAAAATAAGAAGAGGGCGTTCTTTTTAAACGCCCTCTTCTTATTAATTATTCCCCTTATAATCACAATGCTCAACCGGAACACGAGCATGCCCCTCTTCATCGGTACACCATGACTGTGATTGGAATGCAAGAAAGATACCAATCCATTCTTCTTCCTTTTCAAAGTGAATGAGTATTCCTCCGTCTTGCCATATGCCATCATCACCTTGCCATTTTTCTACATTCCCTTGATTCATATGAATATCATGTATACCGTTTCCTGGTTTGAAATGAAAATAGGAATCTGGTGTATTTTCTTCTGGTCCCCATCTTTCGCCAAACGCGTAAATAATTGCTTTTTCTTCTATCGCTCGTTTTATATAACGTTCTATTTTTTCATTTAAATCATTATCTGCTCCTGCTTTTTCGGGAGGTAAAGGAATCATTTGATTTGAGTCAAATAGATTTCCTCTTACATAATCTAAAGCTACTTTCGGTTCATTGTTTTTTATTTCTGTAAAACCGAATGGTAATGTCGGTAAAATATGAATCGCCTCTGACTTAATATTGTTACTCGCAAAATATAAAACTTCTGATGGATAACTTTGTGACTTTACGTTAATTGCAATACGATAATCTACTCCTGTCTCGCCCTGTAAATGAACTTGATAATGAGGTGTTTTCCCTTTTCCAATCTTTGATTGTATAACTGTACCTTTTAACACACCGTAGTTTTTTAGGGGCATACATTTCATCTCCTATTCATCTAGTAGAAGCTATTCATATTTAAATCATTATCCACTCATAAAAAAAATCCTCCTATGTTAGGAGGATTTTTAATTTCTCAACATATACCAAACAATAACTTCTACCACTACAAGCAAAACCGCACCAAAGATCATTAACGTCGTCTTCTTTAATAGTTCATTTTCACGGTAAGGGATATTACATAAGTAAGCACCTAGTGTAATCCGTGATGGACAAGCGATTGTCGCTACTGATGATGCGGTGTTTTGAAGTGTTGTGACATATTGCCACGGGAGTGTTACGTTTTGTGCGGTTTGCATTTGTAGTTTTATAAACATTGCATTTGATCCTGCGTTACTACCTGTTAAAAATCCACCAATAGCGCCAATAAACGGAGCAACGAAAACGAAAAAGGTTCCAAATGTTTCACCAGCTGTCTTTGCGAGTAATGAATGCATGCCTGATGCACCCATTAATTCTGAAATGGCGATAAACATTGTCGTCGTAATAGCAAATGGAATCCATTGTTTAATCGTTTGTGAGAGTGATTGTTTAATAATATTAGACGGGATGCGGAAGAAAATAATAGTAAATAAGCAAGTCATACCGAGCCAAAATCCTGGTGAATATAGTAACTCTAGTTTGTAAGAGTATGATTTCAAATCAAGAACCGCATATGATTTGAACAAATCATGTAATGCTGGAACGAGGCGAGAAAGTAAAATACAAACTGTTAGAAATATATAAGGGCTAATAATTTTTATAATGGATACTTCTCTCTCCGTTGCAGCCGCATGTTCTGTTATAAGATTTTGCCCACTTTTTCCTTTTAATTTAATGATAAAAAAGCCAAAGGTAATCGTAACGATAGAACTTAATATCCCGGCTAGTTCAACACTTACGTACGCATTAGAAAGATAGATTCCGAGAGAAAATAATAGAAAGAACCCTACTCCTTCTTTCCACTTTTCTATAACCGCTTGCCAGCCGCCAACAACGTGTAAAGAAAGAATAACGAAGTAAGCAAACATCGGAATACTTAATAGCGCTGTATTTGTGCCAAGTGTTGTAAGAGGCATATTTATTAGCTGCGAACCGATAATCGTACCAGTTGCCATTGCGCCCCATGAACTAGCTAGTAAGCCGATGAATGAGAGTAGTACAGCTTGAAATGGTTTATATCCTAGTGAAAGAAAAATAGGTGCTGCAACCATAAAGCCAATACCGAATCCACTTACTGATTCAATAAGCGGGCAAATGCCAAAACACATAAGCAGCATTTGTAATAAGCGATCCTGAGTAACTGCTTCTAGAAAACGTGCTACTTGATCGATGTACCCCATTTTGTTCATGAGGTGAAATAAAAAAATACCGAAAAATAAAACGTACCCGACAATAAAACAAATTAACCATCCTTTAATCGTTGCGTGCACAGTTTCACTTATCCCTAATTGAAACATTGGCGAGAGTAAAACAATTCCAACAGACACAGCATAAGAAATTAACGAGGACCTTAATGACGTTTGTTTAAATAAAAATAAACAAATGAAAATCATCATAATTGGGATAAGTGCCAACAATATGGCCATGTTATCATCTCTTTTCATTAAAAATACAATTTTTAACTATTATATAACAGATGACATAATTTTCAATTGTTTTTACAACAGATTCAAAAAAGGAACCAAACGGCTCCTTTTTATTCACTCCCATTTTCTATTATCCTGAAAAACTGTCTGCTTTCCGACTATTTCTTTCAACACAACAAACACAATGTAAGTACATATTGCTTGCAATATAATATTCCAAAATTTCATTAATGCAAATGAATGAATCCGTAGAAATAATTCGTTTAATAATACAATCGAAACGATACTAAATAATTCTATACTAATTGAAAATAGACATATTTCTAAAATAGACTGTTCTTGAATGCGATTTAAATTGGAAAAGATGAATACATACCCTAAAAATAGAGCCATTAACTCTATTTTCGTCATGCTAATGAGCCAAGCGTATAGCGGTACAGTTAAAAATAGATATAGTAGTTTACGTCTTAGCATGCCTTCTCACCCTCTGAATTATATGTATTTTCTGTATATTTTAACATTTATTACGCAAAACAAAAAGAAGAGACTACGCCTCTTCTTTTTGTTTTGTTGCATATATTAATTCACATATTTCTTCTTGCTTTTCATTTTCTAAAAGCTCAATGATCTTACTTCCAACGACAACTCCGTCGCATATTGTAATTATTTCTTCTACATGTTCCTTTGTTGAAATACCAAATCCTGCGACTACTGGTAAGTTGACGTGTGATTTTACTTTTTCTAAGTAACTATGAATCTCCTCTTTAAAGTTTTGACGTACTCCCGTTACGCCCGCTACTGTAACAGCATAAACGAACCCTTCTGATTCACTCGTGATTTTTTCAATTCTTTCAATAGGACTCGTTACGGTAACGAGTGGAATGAGCGCAATGTTTGCCTCTCGAAGTAACGGCGCAATAATATTTTGTTCTTCATACGGTAAGTCCGGAACGATGATGCCGTCTACACCTGCTTCTATACAGTTCTCGATGAATCTCTCTTTTCCGAATGCAAGTACCGGATTTAAATATGTCATAAGAACAAAGGGCATTTGTACTTCTTTCCTTACCTCTGCTAACGCTTGAAAAATGCCTTTTAATGTTACGCCGCTCTCTAGCGCTCGCTTTCCTGCTCTTTGAATCGTTGGGCCATCTGCGACTGGATCTGAAAACGGAATACCAATTTCAACGATGCTTGCTCCAGCCTCATCTAGAAAACGAATTCTTTCTTTTAATTTTTCAAGGCCACCATCTCCGCCCATTACGTACGGAATAAATGCTTTCTTGCCATTTTCAAACGCTGCTTTAATTTTTTCTACTCCCATTTTTTACACCTCTTCCATATAACGTTTTATACTCTCTACATCTTTATCCCCGCGGCCTGATAAACAAATAACAAGTCCTTCATCTTCCTTCATTTTCGGAGCTAATTTTAATGCGTATGCGACAGCATGCGAGCTTTCTAACGCCGGGATAATGCCTTCTTTTTTCGTTAATAATTGAAATGCTTCTAATGCTTCTTCGTCTGTTATCGAATGATAAGAAACGCGGCCGATATCTTTTAGCAAACTATGTTCTGGACCAACACCTGGATAATCAAGTCCTGCTGAAATAGAGTGTGCTTCTTGAATTTGCCCTTCTTCATTTTGCAGAAGATACATCATTGATCCGTGCAGGACACCGACGCTTCCTTTCGTTAAAGTTGCTGCATGCTTTTCTGTATGAACGCCTTTTCCAGCTGCTTCTACGCCGTAAAGAGCAACTTCTTCATCGTGTACGAACGGATAAAACATCCCCATTGCATTACTACCACCTCCAATACAAGCAATGACTGCTTCTGGTAACTTTCCTTCTAACGCCTCATATTGTTTTTTCGTTTCATTTCCAATTACACTTTGGAAATCACGTACAATTTGCGGGAATGGATGTGGTCCGAGAACAGATCCCATAATGTAGTGCGTATCATGCACATGTGAAACCCAGTAACGAAGCGCCTCGTTTACCGCATCTTTTAATGTACCGCTACCTGCCGCTACACTTTCTACTTTCGCTCCGAGTAATTCCATTCGGAACACATTTAATTTTTGACGTCTTACATCTTCTTCTCCCATAAAAATGACGCATTCTAATCCGAGAAGAGCACATACAGTAGCTGTTGCAACTCCGTGTTGTCCAGCTCCTGTTTCAGCGACAACTTTTTTCTTGCCCATTCGCACTGCAAGTAGTGCCTGACCGATTGTATTGTTAATTTTATGAGCTCCTGTATGGTTCAAATCTTCACGTTTTAAATAAATCTTTGCACCACCGCAATACTTCGTCATATTTTCAGCATAATATAGCGGTGTTTCTCTTCCGACGTACGTTTTTAAATAATGATTTAATTCCTTTTGAAATGCTTCATCTTGCATCGCTTCTTTATATGCTTCTTCTAGTTCTAGTACAGATTGCATTAACGTTTCTGGAACGTATCGTCCTCCGTATATACCGTAATGTCCTTTTTCATCTGGATATGCGTAGTTCATTTGGAACACTCCTTCGCTTTTATAATAAATTGTTTTATTTTCTCTACATCTTTCTTTCCTTCTGTCTCTACTCCGCTGCTCACATCGACCATATATGGCCGAACAGTTCGAATTGCTTCTTCTATATTAAGAGCGTTTAATCCACCAGCTAATATCGTTTTCTCTCGCAACTCTTTTGGCATATGTGTGAGTAGTTCCCATGAAAAATTCTTTCCATTTCCACCGTGAAACTTTTCTTTTGGGCTATCAAACAATATATAATCCGTTTCATATGCTTGAGCGTTTTTCATATCGGCCTCTGAAGTTACTCCGAGAGCTTTTATAGACCGAATATTCAATCTCTTAATTTGATGATTATCTTC
Organism: Bacillus sp. GMs2/2; assembly: GCF_050172095.1. Classification (NCBI taxonomy): domain Bacteria; kingdom Bacillati; phylum Bacillota; class Bacilli; order Caryophanales; family Bacillaceae; genus Bacillus; species Bacillus sp. GMs2/2. Next base: position 4,671 of record NZ_JBNLYE010000041.1, on the reverse strand, counting down.
ATCCCCATGTAGTTGCACATGCGTTAACCCGCATTCATCTGCAATTTTCTGGATTACCTCTACTGATTCATTTACGAAAACACCAACCTTTAACACGTGTGCCGGAAGTTCCGTAATAATTTCTTTCGCCTGCTCCAGAGTAATTTTCCGTTTACTTTCTGCAAAAACAAATCCGAGTGCATCTGCTCCGTATTCGCAAGCACGTTTTGCTGTTTCCATATCAGTGATGCCGCAAATTTTCACTTTCATATGTTCACCTTACAATCTTCAAAAAAGGTACGAATAGAAGATGATGTCATAAGCGCTTCCCCAACTAATACACCTTTTGCTCCTGCTTTTTTAACACGAATAATATCCTCTTTTGAATGAATCCCGCTTTCGCTAATCCAAAGTAATTTCTCCTCATTTAATCGTTTCCCGAGCTTTTCCGTTTGGTTTAAATCCACTTCAAACGTTTTTAAATTACGGTTGTTAATACCGATAACGTGCGGATTTAATACAATCGCAATTTCTAATTCCTGCTCATCATGAACTTCAACAATTGCTTCTAATCCTTTTTCTAGTACGTAACTATACAGCTCTTTTAACTTCTCTTCCGTTAACGCCGCTACGATTAGTAAAATAATATCTGCGCCAGCTTCATACGCTCTATCAATTTGAATTTTATCAATTATGAAATCTTTGCATAAAAGCGGAATGTTACTTTCTTCTCTCGCTGTTTGTAAATCATGAAACGATCCTTTAAAAAATTGACCATCTGTTAAAACAGAGACTGCTCCTGCACCACATTTCTCATATGTTTCCACTTGTTTTCGTACGTCAACGTGTAAATTGATATCTCCTTTTGATGGTGATGCTCGCTTTACTTCTGCAATGACAGTAAACTGCTGTAACGCTTCTACAAGTGAATGTGTCTTTCTTTTTGCTTTTACTGGTGTATATATTTCATATAACTCCGTAACTTCCTTTTGCTTCTGTTCTACAATTTTATCTAAAATCGTCCCCACTTTAGTTCACCCTTTCTAATTTTTCGTTGCTTGCTGCAATTAATAAGTTTAATTTGGTTAATGCTTTTCCAGAATCGATGCTATGTGCCGCGAGTTTAATTCCTTCTTCAATCGTTTCCGTTTTTCCATTTGCGAAAAGAGCTAGACCTGCATTTAATAAAACGGTATCACGGTAAACACTCTTTTCTCCGCTCAATACGCCGACTGTAATCTTTGCATTTTCTTTCGAATCCCCGCCTCTAATCTCTTCATTGTTCACTATTGAGAAACCGTATTTCTCAGGTTCAATACTCGTTTCAACTATTTCATTATCTTTTAAAATGACAACGTGATTTTCCCCTTGTAATGATGCTTCATCTAAAAAACCACTTCCATTTACGACAAGCGCTTGTTTCCGGCCTAACTTTTGTAATACTTGTGCAACTGGTAATAACATATCTCGTTTATAAATACCGACAAATTGTGTTTCTAAATTCACTGGATTTGTTAAAGGGCCAATTAAGTTAAAGATCGTCGGCACGTTTAACTCTTTTCTTATTTTCATAATGCGCCTTAGTGCTGGATGCATCGCTGGTGCAAATAAAAATGCAATACCTACATGCTCTAGTAAATAATCAATTTCGTTTGGCGTACTACTAATATTTACACCTAGTTCTTCTAATAAGTCTGCACTTCCTGTTTTACTAGAAACAGCACGATTACCATGTTTTGCAACCTTTACACCTGCTCCTGCCAGTACGAATGCTGATGTTGTGCTAATATTAAACGTTTGAGCACCATCGCCACCCGTCCCGCAATTATCCATTGCTCCTTGTATATGGTTCGAAAACGGCAATGCCTTTTCGCGAAGAGCTCGAACGAGACCGTATATTTCTTCTGCAGTTTCACCTTTCGCTTTCAGTAAGACTAAGAAAGCTGCAATTTCACTTTCTAATATGTTTTCACTTAATAAAAGTAATCCTGCTTTATACATTTCCTCTTCTGTTAAATGTTGACCCTCAACTAATTTACGAAGATAGTTATTCATACTCTTTCCTCCTCTTTTACTTCTGTTAAAAAGGCACGTATTAACTTTCCGCCTTCTTCTGTTGCGATTGATTCCGGATGAAACTGTAATCCGAAGAGCGGATAATAATTGTGACGGACTGCCATTATTTCTCCGTCGTCCATCGCTGTCGCTAATATGTCAAAACACTCTGGCAAGCTCGTTTGCTCTGCAACAAGGGAATGATAGCGCATCGCCGTTAGCGGCTGTGTAGCGTATGAAAAGATTGACATTCCGTTATGTTTCACACGCGATGTTTTTCCATGTTTAATACGTTCTGCTCTAACAATGTCTCCTCCAAATGCAGCTATGATCGCTTGGTGGCCAAGACAAATCCCTAATATGGGAACGTTCTTATAAAAATGACGGATGACGTCGATACAAACGCCAGCATCCTCTGGTTTTCCTGGTCCTGGTGAAAGTACAATTCCTCTTGGATTCATCTCTTCTAACTGTTCTATCGTTATTTCATCATTTCTTACAACTACAATTTCTTCTTCATGTTCGCCTAACAGTTGATACAAGTTATATGTGAACGAATCGTAATTATCGATAAGTACAATCATTTCATTACCTCCAAAAGCGCTCTCGCTTTATTTAATGTTTCTTCATATTCAGCTACTGGATCTGAATCGTAAACGACTCCTGCTCCTGCCTGAACGTATGCTTTTTCATCCTTTACGACCATCGTTCGAATAGCGAGCGCCATATCAAGATTTCCTGAAAAACTAACGTATCCAACTGCACCAGCGTATACATTTCTTTTTTCATTCTCTAGTTCATTTATAATTTCCATCGCTCTAATTTTCGGAGCTCCAGAAACCGTCCCTGCTGGTAAGCAATACGCTAACGCATCAAATCCGCCCATTTGTTTTCGCAATGTTCCGTAAACTTCAGATACAATGTGCATAACGTGAGAATATTTTTCTACTTTCATATATTTATCTATCGTAACCGAGCCGATTTCGCTCACTCTACCAATATCGTTTCGCCCAAGATCTACAAGCATCATATGCTCTGCTCGCTCTTTCTCATTGCCTAACAGTTCTTTTGCGATTTCCTCGTCTTCCCTCTTCGTTTTCCCCCTCGGCCTTGTACCAGCAATTGGATTCGTCATCACTTTATCCTCCCTTACTGATAGTAAACTTTCCGGCGAAGAACCGAGTACAACATAATCTTGAAAATCGATATAGAACATATATGGTGATGGATTTGCAATTCGAAGTTTTCGGTATAACCCGAATGGATCCCCAATACATTCACTTTGTAAACGCTGTGATAGTACGACTTGGAATATGTCTCCCGCTCTTATATATTCTTTCGCCATTTCTACCATCTCACAAAACTCTTTTTCCGTTATAGAAGAAGTGAATGATAATGTGGATTGTATTGTATTTACTTCAGCTTCTTCTCCTTGTAGCACTTCCTCTTTGTATACTCGTAGCCTTTCGTATACTTCTTCATAATCTGCTGAATCATCTTGCCTGCATACATATACAAACGACAACTTTTGGCGTAAATGATCGTAAACGATAAACTCACGATATAGTAAAAGGTGTACTTCCGGAATATTTAATGGGTCGTGTAAATCCGCTCCAATGTTTTCATACTGCCGAATGACATCATATCCAATATAACCAACTGCTCCTCCGCAAAATGGAAATGGACTGTCTACTTGTGATGGTGCGATTACTTCTTCTAACACTTGCAGTACGTTACCTTGTAACTTTTCTGCCCGGCCGTAAATCGTTCGTTCCACTTCCGTACCAACGCTTTTCACTTCTCCATAAGGATTACATCCTAAGTAAGAATAACGCCCTTTATCTTGATGAAGCTGTGAACTTTCTAATAAGAATTTCTTCTTCCCTTTCATACGTCTATATAAAGAAATTGGCGTAATGCTATCTCCTTCTTCTTCAGTGATTACTAAAAATGTCTTTCTCTCTCTTTTTTGTTTTATAAATTCTTCTTTCGTCATCATGTCCTTCACCTCGCCCTGAAAAATAAAAAAGTCCTCTACATATCGAAAATATGTAGAGGACGATAAATATACCGCGGTACCACCTCGTGTTGGATGCAAAAGCATCCCGCTTTGTTCAGGTACAAAATTTATACCTTATCCTTGTAACGGCGGAACCCGGGTTGCCTACTGAAAATAATTGTTCAGCATACCTCTCGTAAGCCCATTCCGTATATGGCACCGTACCGGGCTCCCACCTATTCCCGGCTCTCTGTAACGTCTCCAATATACGTACTCTTCTTACTTAAACGATTTCATTTATTTAATTTTTTATACACAAAAAGGGAGTACTCATCCTATAGAAAGGACGGGTACTCCCGTGGTGCCACCTTAATTCGTTACAAATGTAACGCACTTTACCGTATCAAAAACAATACGTGTCTCTTGTATCGATGAGATCATGTCGCCAAAGCCTACTTCTTTCGTTTCGGTTTGGAAGCTCCGAAGCCCATTCCACATCAATTCCATACTGATTCGCACCAACCATCAGCTCTCTGACATGTTCATCATGTGTACTCTTCTTCATCAACGCTTGCATTTTTTTAAGTTGCACTCATTATAGACCTGACTTTTTTCACAAGTCAATACTTTTTCAAAAA